>NZ_JAHLOH010000053.1:0-199268 GCF_018917285.1 Tissierella carlieri
CATGAAAATTGTATAGAAGTAGTTTTCGTCTGGTGACGATAGCAAGATGGACACACCTGTACCCATACCGAACACAGAAGTTAAGCATCTTAACGCCGATGGTACTTGGTTGGAAACGACCTGGGAGAGTAGGAAGTTGCCAGGCTTTATGACCTAACCCAATGAGCTTTAGCGAATTGCAGGTAGGTCAAAGGCAATGAGCACCAAATTTGCATGACCAAAGGGAGTGTGCAAATTTGAGTTGCGAAACTGCATTCTTGGGTAGCTCAATGGCGGAGCAACCGGCTGTTAACCGGTAGGTTGTGGGTTCGAGTCCCACCCCAAGAGCCAAAGAAATATAAGGCAATGTATGCCGGGGTGGCGGAACTGGCAGACGCACAGGACTTAAAATCCTGCGACCCTTAAAGTCGTACCGGTTCGATTCCGGTCCTCGGCACCACAAAGATTTATAAAATAGCTGTAAAGAGCAGCGTGACGCGGGATGGAGCAGTCTGGCAGCTCGTCGGGCTCATAACCCGGAGGTCGTCGGTTCAAATCCGGCTCCCGCAACCATAATTTACTTAGCACCCGAAGGGGTCAAGCATTACATAAAAGACGGATGAAAATAAGGCCCCATGGTCAAGCGGTTAAGACATCGCCCTTTCACGGCGGTAACCCGGGTTCGAATCCCGGTGGGGTCACCATAAAAAACATATATGGGCGCATAGCTCAGTTGGGAGAGCACCTGCCTTACAAGCAGGGGGTCACAGGTTCGAGCCCTGTTGTGCCCACCATTATGACCTAACTTAACGAACGATAGTGAGTTTTAGTAGGTCAAACGCAACGAGCACCAAATTTGTACGACCGATAGGGAGTGAACAAATTTGTGTAGCGAGACTGCGAAAAAAATATTTGCGGCCTGGTAGTTCAGATGGTTAGAATGCCAGCCTGTCACGCTGGAGGTCGAGGGTTCGAGTCCCTTCCAGGTCGCCATTAATCAATTAGCAATTCACGATGCACAATGCACAATTAAGAAACATTCTGAGCAAAACGAGAAATTTTGGTTTGAAAGTTTGATTTTTCAATTGTGAAATGAGTAAGTGCTGGCGTAGCTCAATCGGCAGAGCAACTGACTTGTAATCAGTAGGTTGGGGGTTCAATTCCTCTCGCCAGCTCCATTAATCTACAATGTAGTCCTTTAGGGCGCTTAAGTGATGAGGAGGAGTACCCAAGAGGCTAAAGGGGACGGACTGTAAATCCGTTAGCTAAGCTTTCACTGGTTCGAATCCAGTCTCCTCCACCATTAATTTATTTTATATGCGGAAGTGGCTCAGTGGTAGAGCATCGCCTTGCCAAGGCGAGGGTCGCGAGTTCGAATCTCGTCTTCCGCTCCACAAATTCTTATGAAGAGTATATATTCTTCATTTTTTTAACTAATATAATAGCTTTATAATGAATTATGCGGGTGTAGCTCAGTGGTAGAGCCCCAGCCTTCCAAGCTGGTTGCGAGGGTTCGATCCCCTTCACCCGCTCCATTTGTACCCTTAGCTCAGCTGGATAGAGTGTCTGGCTACGAACCAGAAGGTCGGGGGTTCGACTCCCTCAGGGTACGCCAAAAAGACATAACTTTCCGTCAATGGGAAGTTATGTCTTTTTTTATATTATATAATATAGCATGATGTGATACATTTCAGCTTATTACATTTCAGCTTATTACATTATTTTGGGCATGAGCGAACACTGTCTATACATATGTAGTCTATGTATAAAGATAGTAAAATAAGTCAGTGTATGGGGCATCACACTAGATATCTAGGAAAAGAGTTAAAATATCTGAGAAACTAAAAACATTTAATTAATATATTGTTTTATGAATATTATGAATATGTTGTTTAATATCAAATAAATAGAGATAAGAAATCTAATATGATGTATCCAAAATGTGAAGAGATAGATATTAAAGACTAGGCTACAAAAATAATCTAGAGTTTTTAATTAAAACTCATTATTTCAGAAAATTTCGACCGAGTATATTGGGTTTAGGTAAGAGTAAATTATGGTGTTAATATAAATGGGGTTATATAACGTATGATTAAGACGTTTTAAGTCGAAATAAAGGCTTGTTTGTAAGTTTAGGATAAAACCTATAAAATAAAAGGGACTTTTAGTAGCTCCCATGAGATAAAATTTAGCCCAAAATTAGCCCATTAGTTTTTGATGGAATGAAACTATAAAGAACTATATTAGACATGCAATGTTGAAATCAAGCAGTTTTTAAGCTATAACTAACTATATAAAACTATATTTATAGAGCTAGAAGGTCGGGAGTTAGACTCCCTCAGGGTACGGCAAATTTGTCAGGCCGAAAAAGATGCAAGATTATATCTTTTTCAGCCTGATTTTTTATTGTATATTAGATTTGGAAAAAAGTAATATAACAAATAAGAAAACTAGAGGAGGGACGGTTTCATGATTGAACAAATTATTCAAGAAGAGCGTTTTTATTTCATAAGTAATGACTATACCTGCACTGGTGCATATATTCACCATTTGGTGTACATTGCAAATATAAAATAGAATGGTTTTTATTTATAGCTGTTAAGGAACTTAAAAAAAGTATAAAAAAGAATCGGGGACAAGCCCCGATTCCATTATTCTAAATTAGAAGAAATCACAGTTAAAGAAAATAATCACTAGAATTAAAAAGAAGAATAGTAAAGAAGTGTCCATACCACATTCTCCACCAAACCAACTACCACGAACTTTATTGTCAGTCATAACAAATACCTCCTCCTTAATATATCAGCAAGTGAGGATTAAAATAAGAAATAATTATTATATTAGGATTCTTTAGATCCTAATACATTATATGGCGAATGATGCTAAAGTGTTAATTATTATTTTAAAAATAGTGATATAGTGAGTTAATCCAGATAAAAGCCTGTATAGAAAAAATATCACTACTAGGAGTATGAGGAAATTAGTTCAAGTGAGGTCCTATATAATCATAATAAATATACTCATAAATGATAATAAAAATTTATAAAAAATTAATTGAAGATGAAGAAAAAATTCATATATTTAAAAATGGAATTAAAAGTAGGAATATCAAGGGGTTTGGAATAAGCAGAAATATGTAAGAAAGACATGGATTAATTATAGTGTTAATATCTTATAGATTAGACATATATTTTGAGACAAGTTTCATAAAATATACAGTAATAATAGGATATATTGTAAATGAATTATTATCTATAGCTGAGAGTACATAGTTAAAGGGAGTATATTCCTCTACAATATCTCAAGCTATTGATATATAGAGAAAGGAGAATAATAATGAGAGTATTTTTAGATGCAGGGCATGGAGGCAAAGATCCAGGAGCATTAGGTAATAGTTTACGAGAAAAAGACATAAATTTATCCGTAGCTTTAAAAGTAGGTGAAATTTTAAAAAGATACAATATAGATGTGCTATACTCAAGGACTACAGATATATTTGTAGAACTTCTAGGGAGAGCGACTATGGCTAATAAAGCTAATGCAGATATATTTGTATCTATACATTGTAATGCAGATGAAAGTGTAAATGCTAAAGGTGTGGAAACATATAGTTATCCTAGTAGCAGTAAAGGTACTACACTAGCTAAATATATTCAAGACAGTATACTACAAAATAAAGTATATACATTAGACAGAGGAATAAAAATAGCTAACTTTGCAGTATTAAGACAAAGTACTATGCCAAGTGCATTAATAGAGTTAGGGTTTATTACTAATATAGAAGATTGTAAAATTCTAAGAGATAAACAAGATGAATTAGCCTTAGCAATATCCAAAGGAATTTTAAATAATCTGGGAATTAAAGAAACTACAGATGTAGAAAACTATAGTGTTTGGGCAAAGGAAGCTATGGAATGGGCAATAAAATTAGATCTAACTGATGGAACAAGTCCTAAGGAACCTGTCACATTAGAAAGATTTATAACAGTTCTCCATAGATATAATAAGACTCTAGAGTAATCTAGGATATTTTGTTTTAAATAGAGAAGAGACCTACTTAAAGGTCTCTTTATATATGGGGGTGTTTTATCTATTTGGGTGAACTAAGATAACGAACTTTTGATAAGGCATGTATAATGCCTAATATTATTATATTAATTTAACTAAATTATGTGAAACAAATATCTAACTTATAGAATAAAAGTTAATTTTGTAAATGAATCACGATTAACTCAGAAGTCTGAGAGTTAGATACTCTATAATATCTATTGAAAGAAAGTAATATATTTTTTTGCGCTTATATGGTAGAATCCTGATATATTGTACATCAGTTTTAAGATGTAAATCTATAGATTGTTTATAGAAGGGAGTAAAAAGATGAAAACATTAATATTTAATGGTTCTCCAAGAAAAAATGGTGATACTGTGAGTCTAATAAATATAGTCTTAGAAAATTTAAAAGGCGAATATAAAATTATCAATGCATATGATAATGATATTAATCCATGTACTGATTGTAGATATTGCTGGGAAAATGCAGGCTGTTGCATAAGTGATGGGATGCAGAAGATATATAAATATATAGAAGAGTGTGATAATATTTTAATTGCTTCACCAATTTATTTTTCAGAATTAACAGGAGCTTTGTTAAATATAGGTAGTCGCTTACAAACATATTTCTGCGCCAAATTCTTTAGAAAAGAAAAACCGATTAAAAAGGCAAAAAAAGGTGCAGTAATTGTTGTAGGTGGTGGTGATGGTAATATTAATAAACCTTATGATACTGCTTGTTGCTTACTTCGTCATATGAATGCTTATGATATTTTACCAGTAGTATTTAGCCATGATACAAATAATAAACCTGCTAGAGAAGATGAAACAGCGTTATTGGGAGTGAAAAATATTTTAAAATACTTTAATGAATAGTATTTTATTATGAGCAGAACACCTATTTTAAAGAGAATAATATAGTACATTAAAGCGTTTTTCAAATAGCATTATCAATAAAGAAGACAGGCAAAATGGTCATAATTCGGCTGTCTTCTTTGCGAATAAGCGAAAGGCAACCTCAAAATGGGACTGCCTTATTGCAATGTAATTGGGATTAGCTTTAATGGATCAAAAATCACTCATATCAAGTGAATGCTCATAATTCTACAAATTAGGCTTCAATTGTTTCTCCACATGACAGATAAAACAGATTGGATATTTGTTGTGATAGAAACTGAAATGCTTCTGTTCCCGTGCAATGACATGTATAGAATTGGGTTTGGATGTACTTTTTCAACTCTTGTGCAATATCATTTAATAAGGCTATGGATACGGTTTTCTTAGTCAATGGATTGAACAAGTGATAGCCACCAACACATAGTTGTGGATGATATGATTTGGCTTTTTCCATAATATTCACAATACCTGCATGACCACATCCCATTATAAGTGCTGTTTGATTTTCTTTAATGATTAAGTTGTGTTCGTGCAAAAAATCATCTTTTTGACCTTTTGCAAATAGAGCATCATTCGCTTTAGAATAACATTTATCTGTGTGGCTTACAGTAAACAGGCTTAACTCATCATCAATTTGGTAGTCACCTTCGACTAAGACAACCTGCGGATGGTTTTCAAGTCTATCGTCAATACCAATACTCACTTTCAGAAAAATGAACTTGCTATAATGTGGCTCAAATGCTTTCTTTTGCACATAAATTTTAGCAGTTGTGTTGATTTGCAAAAACCGACTTAAAGCTCCTCCGTGATCCATATGCCCATGTGAGATAATAACTGTGTCAACCTTAGAAAGATCAATACCTCTTGTTTTAGCATTATCAAAAATAGTATTGTCAGGACCTAAGTCAAATAGAATTTTATGATTTTGTGTTTCTATGTATAATGATAAACCATGTTTGGCTTTTAATTCACATTTAGTTTGATTCTCAACCAATGCCGTAATTTTCATACTGATCCTCCATGCAAGATTATATAAGTTTGCTTTATAAGCATATACCGTTTGAAAAAAATTTACTTGGTAATATATATGAAAAGTTTACCATAATAAAGTGAATGCTTCAAGATTTAATTTGTGACATTGATAGGGCAGTTAATTCAATTATTTTGATTACATTTTTCATTTAGAAACTAGTTTACATAAATAAAATTTAAAAATATTTTTATTTTCTCTTGACTTTAGTTAGATATCACGCTATACTATTTATAATTTAAAAATAACGCTTTGATAGAAAGAGTAGTTTATTGAAGATGTTATAGAGAATCGGTGATGGTGGAAATCCGATACAAATCAATAAGCGAAGAACATTCTTGAGCATCTAACCGAAATTGTAAAAGAGTAGGCCTAGACGGGAATAGCCTGATATCGACTATAGAGTATCGACTGTAAAGTCCGTACTTATTTAAGTGAGCTTATTGCTAACTAAGGTGGTACCACGGAATTTAACCTTTCGTCCTTTATTTGGATGAAAGGTTTTTTTATGATCTAACTCAGTGAACGTAATGAACTAAAGGTAGGTCAAACATACCATTCGCTTCGTTGTCCGTTTTGTCTACAATTCGCTATGCTCATTGGACAAAAATGCAATGAGCACCAACCTTAATGTAGAATTTATCATTAAGAGTGCCTTTAGAGGCAAATCCATACGAATGTAGACCCCAGCGGACACTACTGAATTATACCCTACGGGGCAGATAGAGGTAGCGAGTGAATAGATTTGAGTTGCGAAACTGCGTAAAATGACCTGAAGAAAGCAAACAAAGGGGAGGTTATTTTTGTTTGTTATTATGAATTTTAAATTAGGAGGAAGAAAGATGAGACAGTTAAATCCAAGAGAAACTCAAATAGCAATAAAAGAAATAAAAGATTATTTTGAGAGAAAATTATCAGAAAAACTAAATTTAATTAGAGTATCAGCTCCATTATTTGTAACACCAAAGAGTGGATTAAATGATAATCTTACAGGAGTAGAAAAAGCAGTGTCTTTTGAAATGAGAAAATATAATGAGAAGATTGAAATAGTACAGTCCCTAGCAAAATGGAAGAGATTAGCATTAAAGTGGTATGGATTCCATATTGGTGAAGGGCTTTATGCAGATATGAACGCTATACGCCCAGATGAAATTTTAGATAATATACACTCTATTTATGTCGATCAATGGGATTGGGAGAAGGTAATAGGAAAAAGTGATAGAACGACAGACTATTTAATTAAGATAGTAAAAGATATATATGATGTTTTTAAAGAAACTGAAAGGTATATAAATAATTTATATCCGAAAATTTTTACCCATAAATTACCGGAAGATATAAAGTTTATTACTACTCAAGAACTGGAGGATCTATATCCTAATGAAACTCCAGAGAAAAGAGAACACCTTATAACAGAAAAATATGGAGCAGTATTTCTATCAAAGATTGGACGAAAATTGAATTCAGGTAAACCTCATGGAACAAGGTCTCCTGATTACGATGATTGGAACTTAAATGGAGATATTATATTTTGGAATCCTACAACAAATGCTGCTTTAGAATTATCCAGTATGGGGATAAGAGTTGACGAGGAAGCATTAAAAGAACAATTACAAATAGCTGATGCTGAAGAAAGAAAATCCTTAGAATACCATAAGCAATTGTTAGATGGGGAATTACCAGCTACAGTTGGAGGTGGAATTGGTCAATCTAGAATATGTATGTTTTTTTTAGAGAAAAAACATATTGGAGAGGTTCAGGCATCGGTTTGGACAGAAGAAATACTACAGGAATGTAGAGAGAATAATATATTCCTATTGTAGAAATATCATTATAAAAGTTTGTTTTGAAATCCATTGATAGTCAAGTTCTTTTGAAAAGTTAAAATTATAGGAATTTATACTTAGAAAGAAGTATTTATGATTAAATAAAGGGTGGAGATACTGATGTTTGAGTTCAAAGATTTTGATTTTCTAACAGATGGTGAGATTGATTTAAGAATAGAAGATAAAACACCTTCTAATGAAGAAAAAGGATATTTGCCAGCATATAAATATAGGATTACCATGCATAATTCAAATGATAGCATAGGTAATATTGATATTCGTATTGGATATAATGAGAATATTTATTATGGTGGTAATATTGGCTATAGTATTGAACAAGCTTATAGAGGCAATAATTATGCGACAAAGGCTTGTGAAATTATTAAACAAGTAGCAATTGCTCATGGAATGGATAGATTGATAATAACCTGTAATCCAGATAATTTTCCATCTCGAGCAACTTGTGAGAAAGTAGGTCTTAAACTTAAAGAAATAATAAATTTGCCACCTTATAATGAAATGTATCAAGATGGAGAGAGGCAAAAATGTGTATATGAATGGAGTTTAAAATAATAGTTCTTCATAATTTTTTACTTTATATATTAACAGGTAGTCTAGATTTAGGTTTAAACTTGACTACTTGTTTTAGTTCATATGATATATAACTAAATTAATATTAATTGCATTTGTATAAACGTATACTTTACATTATACTATGTAAGTAGGATAAAATATTATTTTGCTCAGACAAGGGGGGAATAAATTGAAAAAAAATGTATTAATTCTGCTTTTAATATTAATTTTAGGTGGAAGTATTGGTGGATTTATTTATTATGAACAATATATAAGTCCTAGTCGAAAAGTAATTGCATATTCTGACGATTTATATTTAATTGTTGAAGATCAGGAGGTAGATAGTGAAGATGCAGTGCTATTTTACGAGGATATATTGTATATTTCATTTCCAACTATTGAATATTTTGTAGATAATGATATATTTTATGATGATTCAGAAGAAACATTAATAATTACTGATAAAGAGAAAGTTCTTAGATATAAATTAGATGATACGACTGCAAGTGTTAATAACAAAGAATTTCTTATTACAAATGTAATAAGAAAATTTAATGAAAAGATATATATTCCTATAGATATAATCTTAAAAAACTACAGTATAGATATTAGTTATTTTGAAGAAACAAATGCTGTTGTACTTGATTACGGTGACATAATTTATTTAAAGGGTGAAGTTATTGGAGAAGATGCTGTAATAAGAAGTAATTTGGATATAAGATCGCCTATTGTAGCAAAAGATATCAATGCAGGAATGATTCTAAATGTATATGCAGAATATGAATCTTGGTATAAAGTAAGGACCATAGATGGAATACCAGGATTTATTGAAAAAAAATATTTAAAAATAAATTATACTAAAGATTTGTTTAAAGTAGAAAAATCTATTGAGGAAGACACTCAAGGTATAGGCAGAGAAATTATAAATCTAACTTGGGATTATACCTATAGAAAGATACAAAATGCAGAAGGAATAGATGAAATTCCTGGCATTAACATAATATCACCAACATGGTTCTCTATTACAGATAATAATGGAAATATATTAGATAAAGGAAATATAGAGTATGTGAAAAAGTATAATGAGTTGGGCTATGAAATTTGGCCATTAATTAATAATAATTTTGATCCAGATTTAACTCATGAACTTTTATCTAAAAGCAGCATGAGGGAAAAATTGATAGTAGATATATTAAATCTTTATGGAGAATATGGATTTCAAGGGATTAATATTGATTTTGAGAATGTACATTTAAAGACTAAGGACTTCCTTACTCAATTTTTAAGAGAGTTATATCCAGTATTTAAAGAAGCTGGAATGAGCGTATCTATGGATGTGACAGGTATGTCCACATCTGAAAATTGGTCTTTATGTTTTGATAGGAAAAGGCTTTCGGAAGCTGTTGATTATATGATTCTAATGGCATATGATCAACACTGGGCTAGTAGTCCTATTGCTGGATCAGTGGCAGAATACCCATGGGTTGAGAAAAGTATACTAGGTGTATTGGAATATATTCCCAATGATAAGCTAATCTTAGGAGTACCTTTTTATACAAGGTTATGGATAGAAAAAGAGGGAAAATTATCTTCTCAAGCATTGTCAATGGAAACGGCTAATAAGTTTATATTAGAAAATAATATTAATTTAATTTGGGATAATAATTCTTTACAATACTATGGGGAAATAGAAAAAGATAATATTATATATAAAATATGGTTAGAAGATGCAAAATCCTTAGATAAGAAAGCTTCATTAATCCATAAGTATGAATTGGCTGGTATAGCCTCTTGGAGAAAAGGTTTTGAAACTGCTAATGTCTGGGATAGCTTGGATAGAGCATTAAATTAATATATAAAATAAGAAATAGATTTAATATTTAATTTATAGGAGTGATTTTATGTTTAAATATAAAGATGCACAAATCAAGACTATATTAGGAGATATAACAAAAATAGAGGTAGATGCTATAGTAAATGCTGCTAACAACACCTTATTAGGAGGTGGAGGTGTTGATGGTGCTATTCACAGAGGGGGAGGAAAAAGAATATTAGAACAATGTAAAAAGATTGGGGGTTGCCCTACTGGGGAAGCTAGAATAACTACAGCTGGAGATCTTCCAAGTAAATATGTAATACATACAGTAGGCCCAATATATAAAGATGGAATATCAGGAGAGGAAAGATTATTATATAATGCTTACTATAGTTCTCTAAATCTTGCTAAGGAATATAATATCAAAACAATTGCATTTCCATCTATATCAACTGGAGCATATGGTTATCCCATTGAAAAAGCCATGAAAATTGCAATAAAATCAGTTATAGATTTCATTGATAAAGAAAAGATTGATTTAGATATCACCTTTGTTCTTTTCAATAATGATGATTTTTTACTGTATAATAATTATCTAAATGAGAAATTATTACAATTTTGATATATATTTTATGTTGACTTTATTTTCTAATTATTATACTATAAGTGGGACGTAAGTTTTTGCAAAGGGGTGTTTAAAATATTCTCAGACTCTCATAAAATTATTGCATCGAAAATATATGATAATGTATTTGATATATATGGTTTAAAATTAGATAAAGAAAAATTATTGTGGGGATCAGTGTGTCCTGATATACTGCCTCAATATAAATTTATTAGACATTATAAAGATGAAAGCTTAAATTATATTGCTAAGGAAATTATGAAGGTCATATTTATTAGTAGATATCTAGAATTCAATAAAATGCTAGATCCATTAGCAATAAAAATATTGAGTAAAAAGATAGGAATAATCTCTCATTATTTAAGTGATTATGTGTGTCTTCCCCACGCAAGTAGATGGACATTTATGGATAGTATGATAAAACATATAAAATATGAATCACAATTAAATGATTTTGCGGTAAATCATGATTTTAAAAAGAATGTAATTAATATTGATGATTTGGATATATATGATATTCCTACAACAAAGTTAAGAAATACTATAAAAGAATATATTGATAAAGTTGTAGAAGAATATTCATTAAAAATAGGTTTTAAGAACGATTTGAATTTTGCACTCTCTCTAAACCTAAAAATATCCTACTTCATATTAGATACTATTACAGCATACTCAGATGAAATAGATAGTCATTTTGCGTTAGAATTTTAATTTTTAGATATATTTCTATAAACAAACCTTTTAAATAAAAATTTAAAAGGTTTGTTTTTTATTTTAGGACCATCTTTCTAGTTGGAGTATTATAACTTTTATTATATACTATTAGTGAAGATATTGAGGAGTGAAATTATGAGAAAAAAGTTAATAAAAATATTTTTAGTAGAGATTATTATAATTATAATTGCTTTTGTATATTTTTTTTCAAGATATAATATGTACGATACTTCGTTACAAGGTAGTTTAAGAGTAAATACAGACGAAAATCCAGTAGAAGTTAATAAAAGATCTAAGCTCTATTTAGAGCTTGAAAAAGGATTACTAGAGGGTAAGGAACGAATAGATATTAAAAGCATGGCTTTATTCAAAGACCCTAAAGAGATATTTAATGTTTTAGAAGAAATATCTAATGAGAATCCTGAGATAATGTATTATAAAGCAGCTGAATATCAGTTTGGGAATTTAAGTCTTTTTTATTCAAAATCCAAGGAAGATATAAACAATCATCAAAAGGAAATACGAAAGATAAGAGAAGCGTTTATATCAAATTATATATTACCAGAGATGTCTGATTATGAAAAAATATTAACCATACATGATTATATTATTAATAATAGTAAGTATGATGATAAACTATTTATAAGTGGAGTAGTCCCCCCTGAGTCCTATTCTAGTTATGGAATATTAGCATTGGGGCGTGGTGTATGTGAAGGATATGCGAAATCTATGAAATACTTATTAGATGGAATAGGAATTGAATCCATGATAGTGATCGGAGAATCCAAGGGAGAAAATCATGCTTGGAATTTGGTGAAAATAGAAGATGAGTATTACCATGTAGATACTACTTGGGATGACCCGGTGACAAGTGATGGCTCTGATATAATAAGATATAATTTTTTTAATTTAAATGATGATGAAATATCTAAATCACATACTTGGAATAAGGAAGACTACCCATCTGCAAATGGAGAAAAATATAATTATTTTAAATATAATAACTTTATTGTAAATGGAAAAGATGAATTGAAAGACCAAATAAAAAATATTCTTTTGAAAAGAAAGTCACATTTATTAATAAAGATAAATAATTTCAATAATGAGGACATATTATTAAATGAAATTATTGAAAATGCTGTGTATGAAAATTATAAATTAATAAGCTTGAAAAGCTATTCATACTCTGTTGACGAAGAATATGGTATAGTAAGTTTTGAGTTTTACTATTAGATAAGATATGTAAGGAGAGTTGATTTATGGACAAAAAAATTAAGATTACATATTTATTTTTAGGAGTAGGTATAGGTATTATTATTGCTAGTACTTTGTATTCATTTTATCCCAAGATAGAATATATAGATTTGACCGACGATATAATAATGGAAAGAGCAAGAAGTCTAGGTATGGTTGGTTTAAAAGAGAGCATAGACGTAATAAATAAGGAAGAGTTAGCAGATGAAGAAAATACTATGGAATCAGCCAATGATGAAATGAAGGAAGTACAAAAAGATATAGAAGAAATAAAAGCGGAGGTAGAAGAGAGAGAAATTGTTGTGGAGAGTGGCTCTAGTCTAACTAGGGTTTCAAAACAACTTTATAATGCAAACTTAATAGATAATATAGATGAATTTATTTCATTTGTCAAAGATAAAAAATTAGATAAAAAAATTGTTACTGGGAGTTATAAAATTGAATTAAATAGTTCCTATGATGAAATAATAGAAATTCTAACTAAAAGGCCTAATTAGCTATATAACCTTTATCCAAGATATTAAGTTTTTGTAAAAAAACTATTATATATTTTTAATCAATTATGAAGAATTATGTAGTATAATAGTCTTTACTGTCCTTTAAAATTTTGTAGTTACAATGTTTAATACATCTAAGGATTGTCAACAATTGATAAAAAGGAGGTATTGATGTGGCAATAGCAAATAATGATATATGTAGTATTTATGATGGACTAATATATAAATTTCTTTATAAAAATGATATCAATTGCATACATATCCTCCTTAATCTATACGATTTAGAAGAAAACATTACAAATATCTGCCCCAAATACGTGTCTATACATCATCTTAAAAAACATATTAGTAAATTTTTAAAACAAAGGAAGGGTAATCATTTTATATCTTTAAATCTTGGACAACTAATTCATGAAGATATTAATCGGTTAGAATTATTTATTTATCTTGAAGGGTACAAACATGGTTATTTTAATAATTCTTGGGTAAATATTTTAGAAAAGATAACAGTAAACAATATACCTCTAGATAAATTATATAAAAGTAAATATTTGTATCATTTTGATAATACAACAAAGCAAGTGTTAGATATTAAAGCTATGATTGGTGAAGAAATTCAGGAAAGTGAAAGGCTAAATAAACATCTATATAATATTATTAGAGACTATTGTAATAAGCTGTTAAAAGGAAAGATTTTTAATTTAAATAGACATTTAGATAAACAGTTAACAATAGAATATAATTCAAGAATGTATAGAATTAAGGAAGATGATGGCATATTAACTTTGGAGGAATTAAATAATATTTATAAAGAAATAGTAAAAGTAGTACTTAAAGATGGTTTAAAACTCTATAAAGAAGCCTACTGGTATGGGTTAAATGATAGAGTATTAAAGAGATATAGATAATAGTTAAAGGGGGAGCTTAGATGTTTATTAGAAATTATATGTTATCAAAAGGAAATTTAACTACAGTTGAATTGGAAGAAAACTTAGGTAGTGCCCTTGAGAAAATCAATGAAGGAAATTTTTTATCATTACCAGTTTTAGATGGTAATGAATTTAAGGGTATTCTTATGAAAGAGGCTGTTTATAGAAATTACTTAGAGTCTGGAAAATGTAATAAGGATGAATATTTAAATAATACTAAAGTAAAAGAAATATATAATAACAGTTATGAATCGATTTCTGCAGATGAGAGGATTGAAAAAGCTTCTTATCTTTTGAAAGAACTCAGAACACCATTCTTACCAGTTTTTGATTCTAACAATAAATTTGTAGGTATATTAACCCATTTTGCAATATTCAATGCTTTTTCAGAGATTTTTGGAATAGATAAAGGAACAAGAATTGTTGTAAATATGTTTGATCTACCAGGTCAATTAGCAAGACTTACAGATTTAATTAGAAAAGAAAATATAAATATAATAAATTTTGCTATTATGGATCCAAAAGTACTAGATTTGATTCAAGTTGTACTTAGAGTTGATACTGATGATGTAGATAGATTAGTTGATAAAATTCAATCTGCAGGTTTTAAGATTGGTGAGGTAACAAAATAATAGATGAATGTATAAAAATTCCTAAAATGGATACAATATCCCTCTAGATAGTAATCTGGAGGGATATTTATGAAAAAAGATAGAATTTTACCTATTTTCTTTTTTTCTTTAACTTTGTTTTTGATAAGCTTTATATTTGGTTATCAATTAATGAGTAAAAAGTTAAATCCAAAAGATATTAGTAAAGTTAATGAAAAAGAAACAGATATGTCAGAGCATTCAGGGAGAGAAATATTAAGCGAGGAGAGTAGAATTTCTCCAAATACATTTATAGAAGAGAGAATTCATTATACAGCATGTGATCATGTCGTTACAAAAGTTGAAGTAGTAGAAGATGAATTTGTTAATATGACTAGAGATGAATATACTAGATATTTAGATGAAAATTATCCAAATAAAAGAATAATTTCATATTCATCTAACAAAATAACATTAGGGATTACCAAAAATCATTTATGTGAGAATCATTATGTTGTTGGAGAGGAAGATGGTCTTATAGCTATATTTCGGATAGGAGAAAATGGCGAAAGGCTATTAGAAAAAGTATTTACAGATTATCCTATCTCACTACTAATGGAAATCGATCAAGAAAAAATAGTTGAAGGAATAGTAGTAGATAGTGAGGAAGAATTATCTGAAATTCTAGAGAATTTTATTAGTTAGCTAAGTTAGAAATTCTAACTTAGTTTTTCTTTGGAAATATGGTACAATAATATATATATTTATAGAAGGGAGATTATGGATGATAATTCTAGGAATTGATCCAGGGATTGCAATAGTTGGATATAGTATTATAGAGTGCAATGGAAATAATTTTAAGGCTATTGATTATGGATGTATAACAACGGATTCAGATATTTTATTTCCCGATAGGATAAAGATAATATATAATAAACTTACTGAAATTATAGAAAAATACAGACCAGAAGACTTAGCTGTTGAAGAATTATTTTTTAATAAGAATGTAAAAACAGCAATAAAAGTTGGACAGGCCCGCGGTGTAGAAATATTAGCAGCTGTTAATAAAGGTATGAATATATATGAATATACTCCTCTACAAATAAAACAAGCTGTTGTAGGATATGGTAGGGCAGATAAGAGTCAAGTACAAGAGATGGTAAGGATATTATTGAACTTAAAAGAAAAACCTAAACCAGATGATGTTGCAGATGCTTTAGCAGTTGCTATATGTCATGGTAGTTCTATTAAATTTAAAGAATCCTTTAGAATGAAATAATATTACAGAGGGTGAATATATTGTTTGAATTTATTATTGGAGATGTAGTATCCATTAAAGAAGATTATATAGTATTACAGAATAACGGGATAGGTTACAAGATATTTACATCTACTAATTCAATGATTCAACTTGAGTTAGGGATGAGAAATGCAATGATTTTTACATACCTTAATGTAAGAGAAGATGGATTATTTCTTTATGGATTTACATCAGAAGAGGAAATTAATATGTTTAGGCTACTTCAGATGGTTTCTAAAATTGGTCCCAAAAGTGCATTAGGAATCTTATCTACACTTACACCAAATCAGATTAAGGTAGCTGTAATAAAAAAAGAGTTAGATATTTTATGTAAAGCACCAGGTATTGGTAAAAAGACTGCCGAGAGAATGGTTTTAGAACTTAAAGATAGAATAGACAAGAATATTGAGGTTGTAGAAGATAATATTAGTGGAATTAAGCCTAATGATTATCATGAGGCAATAGATGGTTTGATGTCATTAGGATATACTAGATTAGAAATAGAAAAGATTATTAGGACAATGGATATATCTAAGATGAATATTGAAGATATAATTAGAGAAGCATTAAGAAAATTATCAAAACATTAAGAAGGTGTTAATATATGGAAGATACTAATGATAGAATAGTGGCTGGAAGTTTGAGAACTGAAGACTTGGAAAGTGAATTAACATTAAGACCTAAATGGATTACTGAATATATAGGTCAGGATAAGGCTAAGGAAAAATTAAATATTTTTATTCAAGCAGCTAAGGGAAGGAATGAATCATTGGATCATGTCTTATTATATGGACCTCCTGGGCTAGGTAAAACAACTTTGGCAAATATTATTGCAAATGAAATGGGAGTTAATATTAGGGTAACATCAGGACCTGCCATTGAGAGACCGGGAGACTTAGCAAGTATCTTAACTAATCTTTCCGAAGGTGATGTTTTATTTATTGATGAGATACATAGGATTAATAGAACTGTAGAAGAGATCCTATATCCTGCAATGGAGGACTTTGCTTTAGATATAATAATAGGTAAAGGTCCCTCTGCTAGATCAGTAAGGCTTGATTTATCTAAATTTACACTTATTGGTGCAACTACTAGAGCTGGACTTCTAACATCTCCCCTTAGGGATAGATTTGGTGTAATGCTGAATTTGGAATTATATGATGAGGAGAGTCTTAAACAGATTATAGTTAGGTCTGCTGATATATTGAATATAAGGATTGAAAATGAAGGAGCTCTGGAAATAGCTAGAAGATCTAGAGGAACTCCTAGAATTGCAAATAGATTATTAAAGAGAGTAAGAGATTATGCTCAAGTCGTAGAAAAGGGTGTAATTACCTGGGAAGTGGCAAAGAAGGGTTTAGAAATCCTTGAAATTGATGAGTTAGGGCTAGATAGTGTAGACAGAAGATTAATTCTCACTTTAATAGAAAATTTTAATGGTGGACCAGTTGGTGTAGATACATTATCTGCCGCAACAGGAGAGGAAAGAATTACAATAGAAGATGTATATGAGCCATATCTTTTGCAAATAGGATTTTTAAATAGAACTCCTAGAGGAAGAGTAGTTTCTAAAAAAGCATATGATCACTTTGGAATTCTCTATACTGAAGAACAATAAAAAATGACATAGGAAGGAGTAAGGCAATGAATAGGAAGATACCTAGAATTTTAATTTGTATACTGCTGTTAATTTTATTACCTGTTAAAATATCTTATGCCAATTCAATTAATACTCAATATATAGATATTAGACTGACAAAACCCATAGTACAGAATAATGTAATTAATCTTGGAAGTGATAGTGGTTTTTTACTATTTGATTTAAATAATAAAGATAATTCTATAGGGAGTATAAGTGAAACTAGTATTAAAGCTGTATTAGGAGAAGATGGTATCAATCTAGTTAATTCTCAAAACAATATTGTATTTACTTTACCTAAAGATGGAAGTGTTTTAATTTCTCAAAATACATTAGATAATCAATTAATAAAGGTTGAAAAAGATCGTTATAGAGATTATATTAGATTAGTCAGTAAAAATAATGAGATTTTTGTTATAAATCATGTAAATCTTGAGAATTATCTATATGGGGTAGTTCCAGCAGAAATGCCAGCAACTTTTCATATAGAAGCGCTAAAAGCACAGGCAGTAGCTTCTAGGAGCTTTGCTCTTTCAAATATAAAGAAGCATTCAGCAGAAGGATTTAATTTATGTGATACGACTCATTGTCAAGTATATTCAGGCTTTGAATATGAAAGACCTTCAACTAATCTAGCTGTAGATGAAACAAAGGATATATTTGCATATTACAATGGAAAAGTAATAGAGGCGATATTCCATTCAACTAGTAGTGGTTTTACAGAAGATAGTGTAAATGTATGGGGTGGAGATTTGCCATATCTAAAGTCTGTAGAAGATAGCTTTTCTAGTGAATCTCCTTATAGTATCTGGAATTTTAGTATTAATATTAATGAATTAAACAATAATTTAGTTTCATCTGGAATAAACATTGGAGATTTACAGGGAATTGAAGTTATTGATGCGACCTCTACTGGTAAGGTGAACAAAGTGAAAATAATTGGAACTAAAGGAGAAAAAACTATAGGTGGAACCGAATTTAGAAACTTAGTAGGTGCTACGAAATTTAAGAGTTCTTGGTTTAGCATAAAAGGTGGAAATGCTAATTCATCAAGTAGTCAAGTTTATGTTATAAGCGGAGATACACTTAAACCACAAACTATAGATACTAGCAAAGCTTATATAATAGATGGGAAAGAAAAAAAGACAGTAACAAGAAGTACGGTGAATAGGGCTATTGGAAAAGATAGAGTAGAATCCATAGGAGAATTTTATCCAGTATCGTCTTCCGAAATAGTGATAGAAGGGAAAGGCTTTGGTCATGGAGTAGGTATGAGCCAGTTTGGAGCTAAGAAAATGGCTGAATTAGGGTATGATTTCGAGGAGATTCTTAAATATTATTATACTGGGATAGATGTCTTGCCAAATAATTAATATGTAAATCGATAGATAGGCTAGAATATTGATGTGACTGATAAAAAAGTGCTTAGTAATTAAATGTCTAAGATAATAGAATAAATTTATATGATCTATAAATTTGGATGAAAAAGTTGCTAAATAACTAATAGCTAAAAAAATATATTTACATTTTAAATATAATTGGATAAAAGAATTGTATAGTGGTCAATAATTATAATAAAGAAGGATGGTTTAATGAAACGAGAAGATTTTAATTATTTTTTGCCAGAAAATCTAATTGCTCAACACCCTTTAGAGAATAGAGAGGAATCTAGATTGTTGATATTGGATAAAAAAACTGGGGAAATAGAACACAAAACGTTTAAACATATTATAGAATACTTGGACAAAGGAGATTGTTTAGTATTAAATGATACAAGAGTAATACCTGCTAGACTATTTGGTAATAGAATAGGTAAAGAAGAAAGCATAGAAATATTACTTCTTAAGAGAATAGAAAATAATGTATGGGAGTCTTTAGTGAAGCCTGGGAAAAAGGCTAGGCCTGGACATATAATAGAATTTGGTGGAGGAATTTTGAAGGGTGAAGTTTTATCAATAGAAGAAGATGGAACTAGAATTATAAGATTTGAATATAAAGGAATATTTGAAGAGATTTTAGATAAATTAGGTGAAATGCCTTTACCTCCATATATAACGGAGGTATTAGATGATAGGGAAAGGTATCAAACCGTTTATTCAAAGAATAAGGGCTCTGCCGCAGCTCCTACTGCAGGTCTTCATTTTAGTAATAATTTATTAGATGAAATTAAAGATAAGGGGGTCAATATAGCATATATAACTTTGCATGTTGGACTTGGTACTTTTAGACCTGTTAAGGTGGATAATATTTTAGATCATCATATGCATTCAGAGTATTACAATATCTCAGAGGAAGCTGCTGCAATAATCAATAATTCTAAACATAATGGTGGAAAAGTAATATCTGTAGGCACTACTTCTACAAGGACTTTAGAAACTGTGGCTGATGAAAATGGAAAGATTATATCTAAATCAGGATGGACAGATATATTTATTTATCCAGGATATAGGTTTAAAATTATAGATAGATTAATTACAAATTTCCATTTGCCTGAATCAACTTTACTTATGCTAGTAAGTGCATTAGCTACCCAAGAAAATGTATTTAATGCATATAGAATAGCCGTAGAGAAAGAATATAGATTTTTTAGTTTTGGCGATGCCATGTTTATAAAATAGGGGATATCATAGGAGGAAGATTATGGCAATAAGATTTGAACTATTAAAAGAAGCAAAGGATTCTAAAGCAAGGCTTGGTAAATTATATACTCCCCACGGAGTAATAGAAACACCAATATTTATGCCTGTAGGTACTAGAGCTACTGTCAAAGCTATGACACCAGAAGAAGTAAAAGGTTTAGGAGCACAAATAATTTTAAGTAATACTTATCACTTATATTTAAGACCGGGTCATAAATTAATAGAGGAAGCAGGAGGATTACATAGATTTATGAATTGGGATGGCCCAATTTTAACCGATAGTGGAGGATTTCAGGTTTTTAGTTTAGGAGATTTGAGAAAAATAAAAGAAGAAGGTGTAGAATTTAGATCCCATATTGATGGTTCTAAACATTTTATAAGTCCTGAAAAGTCAATTGAAATTCAAAATTCACTAGGATCAGATATTATGATGTGTTTTGATGAATGTACTCCTTATCCTGCTACATATGAATATGCAAAGCATTCCATGGAAAGAACAACTAGATGGGCTAAAAGATGTAAAGATTATCACAAGGATTGGGATAAGCAAGGATTATTTGGAATAGTACAAGGCGGGGTATATAAGGACTTAAGGGAACAAAGTGCAAAGGAATTAGTAGAGTTAGACTTTCCGGGATATGCAATAGGTGGTCTTAGTGTTGGTGAACCAAAGGAATTAATGTGTGAGATATTAGATTTTACTACACCTTTATTGCCTAGAGATAAACCTAGATACAATATGGGTGTTGGAACTCCTGATTATCTATTTGAATCTGTAATTAGAGGGATAGATATGGCAGATTGCGTGTTACCTACTAGAATTGCACGGAATGGGACAGTTCTTACATCTCAAGGAAAACTAGTTATAAGAAATGCAAAATATTCAAGAGATTTTACTAAGTTAGATCCAGAGTGTGATTGCTATGCTTGCACTAATTATTCAAGAGCTTATATCAGACATTTATTTAATGTGGATGAAATTCTAGGATCAAGACTTACTACAATTCATAATTTATACTTCTTGATAAAACTTATGGAAAACATAAGAAATGCGATAAAAGAAGATAGATTACTTGAATATAAAGAGGAATTTTATAAAAAATATGGTTATAATGATAAAAATTAGGTGAATTATTTAAAATATATTGTATAATAGATTATAGAAAAGGAGGGATTTGTACATGCCACAACAGCTTCAAGGATTAATAATACCAATTGGTTTTTTAGTCATATTTTATTTTATGGCAATTAGACCGCAAAAGAAAAAAGAACAACAAATAAAAGAAATGAGAAACAGCCTAAGAGTTGGAGATGAAGTAATTACCATAGGTGGAATTTATGGTAAAATTATCAAAGCGAAAGAAGATATAATAACTATAGAAGTAGGATCTTCTAAAACGAAGCTAGATATGACTAGATGGTCTGTTGGTTCAGTAGTTAGCAAAAATGAATCAAAAAATAACAAAACTGAAGAAATAAAAACTGAAGAAGATGATAAATAACAAAAAAAGCTTCCTAATTTAATAAGGAAGCTTTTTTATGTAATAAATATTGGTTTCCTTAAATAAATTAAGGATAAGGAGCCCTAAAGGACTACCAAATTATTTCCTATGGAGTAAATATAAGGAGGGATATAATGTGAAAACCAAGAATTTGAACAAAAATATCTATTTATTAAAGGGGTTGGTTCTGGCCTATATTATCACATGTATTTTGATACTATTTTTTTCAATACTATTAACTTATTCAAGTCTTAGAGAAAATAAAATGCCTCTAGTGAATACAATAATCATGGTGATAAGTGTAACCTCAGGTAGTGTTTATGTAGCAAAAATGGTTAAAGAAAAAGGATGGATTAATGGAGGAATAATAGGTATGGCATACTATCTAATATTAATTATGCTTAACTTTATATTTCTAAAGCCTTTAGTATTAGATATATTTTCAATTTCAAAGTTAGTATTGGCATGTATTATAGGAATAATAGGAGGAATTATTGGGATAAACATATCATAAAAGAATAAAAAAAACTTTAAATAAAAAAACTAATATGGTATAATAAGTAGCAGTAAATAGATGCTAAGGAGGGATTTAAGATGAAATACATAAAGACAATATCTGGTAGTAATCTGAAAGATACTATATCCAAGGGCGGATGTGGGGAATGTCAAACTTCCTGTCAATCAGCTTGTAAAACATCCTGTACTGTAGGAAATCAAAAATGCGAGAATAAATAAGAATATAAAGGGTGGTGGTTTATCCATTACTTTTTATGCCCATAGGAAAGTTCTTACTTATTTTAGATTTGTTAAAGAGAACTTTCCGTATATGGGTTTCATAAAAAGATACCTTATAATGCTTCGATGGAAGCTTTTTTTATTTGTATAAAATTGTCAATTAGGAGGAACTTTAATGAATAAAGCATCAAAGATGCATAAGTTTCATTTAAATAATAAATATATTATTTTAGATGTAAATACTGGTGCGGTACATGTAGTTGATAAAATTGTATATGAAATCATAGATTATTATGGTGAAAAAACTATAGATGAAATAAAGAATACATTTAAAAGTACCTACGGCGAAAAAGCGGTAGAGGATGTATATAATGAAATAGATCAATTAGCTAAGGAAGGACTTTTATTCTCTGAAGATGTAAACATTTCTCACTTCAAATATAATGAAGAAAATATTGTTAAGGCGATGTGTTTGCATGTAGCTCATGATTGTAATTTAAAATGTAGTTATTGCTTTGCATCACAAGGTGATTTTAAAGGAGAAAGATCACTGATGTCTTTAGAGGTAGGGAAAAAGGCATTAGAATATCTAGTTAAGAATTCAGGGGCAAGAAGAAATTTAGAGGTGGATTTTTTTGGCGGAGAACCTTTGATGAATTTTAATCTAGTCAAGGATTTAGTAAATTATGGAAGAGAGTTAGAAAAGAAATATAATAAAAACTTTAGATTCACTATTACTACAAATGGAATTTTACTTGATGATGAGAAGATTGATTATATCAATGAAAATATGTCAAATGTTGTTCTTAGTTTAGATGGCAGAAAAGAAGTCAATGATAATATGAGAAAGACAATTGGTGGAGAAGGTAGTTATGATATTATTTTACCTAAGTTTAAAAAGATGGTAGAAAAAAGAGGGGACAAGGATTACTATATTAGAGGTACCTTTACTAGTAATAATATTGATTTCTCTAATGATGCATTAGATTTTTATAATAACGGATTTAAAAAGATTTCAATAGAGCCAGTAGTTACATCTGAGGAAATGGATTATGCTTTAAGAGAAGAACATTTACAATCTGTTCTAGACGAGTATGAGAAATTCTCTAAAGAGTATATAAATATAAAAAAGATGGACAAGGATTTTTACTTTTTCCACTTTATGATAGATTTGACTCAAGGTCCCTGTATTATAAAAAGAGCTGTTGGATGTGGAGCGGGATCCGAATACATGGCTGTTACTCCAGAAGGTGATTTATATCCTTGTCATCAGTTTGTAGGGGAAGAGGAATTTAAGTTAGGAAATGTTATAGATGGAGTTCAACGAGAGGATCTAAGACAAAAATTTAAGAAGGCTAATGTATATAATAAAGAAGAATGTAGGGAATGTTGGGCGAGATTTTACTGCAGCGGTGGTTGTCATGCAAATTCCTATCATGCGCACAATGATCTTAGTAAGGCATATAAGATTGGTTGTGAAATGGAAAAGAAAAGAATTGAATGTGCCATATCTATACTGGCAAATTTAGATGAGTAGGAGGAAGAATATGAAAGCCAAAAGTACTATAATTTTTATATTGATACTAGCTATAGTAGGAGGTAGTACGTTTTTAGCATTAAATGGTGCCAATATTGGAAAATATGAAATTATTAGAGCGAAAGATGCTATAGACTTAGGTCTGGATTTAGCAGGTGGTGTTTATGTAGTTCTAGAGGCTCAAACTGATGCTAAGGGTGCAGAACTTCAAAGAATCATGGAGCAGTCAAAGGCAATTATCAATGAGAGAGTAAATGGCCTTGGAGTATCAGAGCCTAATATATCAATTGAAGGTAGCAATAGAATAAGAGTTGAACTAGCAGGTATAGATGATCCTCAAAAAGCAATTGAGTTAATAGGTAAGACTGCACAATTACAGTTTGTAGATCCAAATAAAGATGTTGTATTGACAGGTAAAAATGTAATTGGTTCAGAGGTACAATATCATAATAATCAATTAGGCCAACAAGAAATTGTAGTAAGCTTAGAACTTGACAAAGAGGGGACTAAAAAATTTGCTGAAGCTACAGGACGACTTACTTTAGAACCAAATAGAGAGGACAGGATTATCTATATAATTTTAGATGATCAAATAATATCCTATCCTGCAGTACAAAGTGCAGAAGAAGGTGGAACAGCTATTACAGACGGTAAGGCTGTTATAACAGGAGGTTTTTCACTAGAAGAAGCTAGTCAATTAGCTACATTGATTAGGGCAGGTGCTTTACCAGTTGAGATGAAGGAATTACAAACCTCCCTTATAGGACCTACGTTAGGTTTGGAGGCATATGAAAGAAGTATCAAAGCGGGAGCAATTGCACTTCTTATAATTATGATATTTATGATAATAATATATAAAATTCCTGGTTTTATTGCTTCTATTGGTTTGATTATATATACATTGATAACAATATTTACAATGTCATCTTTAGGGGTTAAATTAACTCTTCCAGGAATAGCAGGTTTAATCTTATCTATAGGAATGGCCGTAGATGCAAATGTTATAATATTTGAAAGGATAAAAGAAGAAATAAAAGCTGGCAAAAGCATAAGAACTGCTGTAGATGCAGGATTTAAGCGAGCTCTTACTTCAGTAATGGACTCAAATATAACTACATTTATAGCTGGAGTTGTATTATATTACTTTGGAATTGGTCCAATTAAAGGATTTGGAGTAACCTTAATTATTGGTATAGTGGCTTCTATGATAACAGCAGTTATTATATCTAAATATTTATTAAAGCTAATGGTATCAATTACAGGTAATAAAAATACTAAACTTTATGGAGCTTAATAGAGAGGTGAAAATATGAATATTATAAAAAATAGGAAGATATTTGCAATATGTTCAATCGCTATAATAATAGCAGGAATTCTTATGTTTTTCATTAAAGGTTTAAACTATGGAATTGATTTTACTGGTGGGACTTTGATTCAGATAAATGCAGGAAAATTTATACCTATAGATGAAGTTAGAGAAATAACCGATGAATATGATAAAAATGTAAGCATTTTACATGGAGGAACTGAAAAAGACGAATTAATAATAAAAAGCACTTTAGATTTATCTAATGATGTAATAACAGATATAATAAATAAATTTACAGAAAAATACGATATAAACAAAAATAACTTTCAATCTGAAAAATTTGGTCCTTTTATGGGAGCAGAAATAAAAAATAAAGCTTTATTATCTACCTTAATAGCTACTGTACTTATGTTAGGCTATATTACTTGGAGATTTGAATTCAATTTTGGCGTAGCAGCTATCGTAGCATTAGTTCATGATATACTGATTATGTTAGCTGTTTATTCAATTCTTAGAATTCCAGTAAATAGTTCATTTATTGCTGCAATATTAACTATTCTAGGCTATTCTATAAATGATACAATAGTTATTTTTGATAGAATAAGAGAAAATACAAAGTTATATCCTAGAGAATCAGTTGAAAATATAATAAATAATAGTATTAAACAATCTCTAAAAAGAACAATATATACTACACTGACTACATTGATGGCTGTTACTGTATTATATATTTTAGGAGTTGAAGATGTTAAAGTACTGACATTACCTCTTATTATAGGTATGATATCTGGAGTTTATTCTTCATTATTTATTGCAGCTCCATTGTGGTATGAACTTAAGAATAGAAAAATAAAAGCTGCTAAATAAGCAGTTTTTATTTTCAATGATAAAAACTTTGTCAAAAAATGAAGAAATAGATAATAAGAACTAGAATTAAATGTGATTAAATGATAGAATTTAGATACTAATTAGTGTGTCTAAATTTTATTTCTATTGGAGTGAAGTAATTGGAAAGATGGTTTATAAAAAATAAAGTTGCTGATTATAAAAAAATAGCAAGGGATTTCAAAATATCTGAATTTTTATCTAAGCTACTAGTTAATAGAGATATTATTGATTATAATTTGATTGATAGTTTTATATCTTCTAGCTTAGATAGATTACATGATCCTAGTCTTATGAAGGATTTACTAAAGGGTGCAGATATTATTAGAGATAAGATAATAAATAAAAGAAAGATAAGAATAGTAGGAGATTATGATGTAGATGGAGTAATCTCAATTTATTTATTATATACAGGCATAAAAAAATGTGGTGGAAATGTGGACTATGTTATACCAAGTAGAATCAATGATGGATATGGTATAAATAATGAAATTGTTAGAGAAGCGGAAAAAGATGGGATAGATACTATAATAACTTGTGATAATGGTATTGCAGCAATAGAACAGATAAAACTTGCAAAAGAACTTGGACTAACAGTAATAGTAACAGATCATCATGATTTACCTTTTGTAGTAGATGAAGCTGGGGAAAAGAAATATTTATCTACAGAGGCAGATGCTGTGATAAATCCAAAGCAAAAGGATTGTAATTATCCATTTAAAGGACTTTGCGGGGCAGCTGTAGTGTTTAAATTAATACAAAAGCTATACTTCATATTTGAATTACCCTTAGAATCTACATATTGTTTGCTGGAATATACTGCTATTGCTACAATTTGCGATGTAGTTGATTTAATTGATGAAAATAGAATTATAGTGAAAAAGGGCCTAGAACTTTTAAATAATACAGAAAATATTGGACTAAAAGCTTTGATAAAAGAAACAGGAGTTGAAGATAAAGAGATAGGCGTTTATCACATAGGATTTATTATTGGACCAAGCATCAATGCTTCTGGAAGATTAGATTCTGCTTTAAAAGCCTTAGAGTTACTCTTATCAAATGATTTAGATCATGCAAATCTTTTAGCGAAAGAGCTTCGTGAACTAAATGAAGAGAGAAAACAAATGACCATAGATGGAGTAGAGAAAATAATTAACATTATTGAGAATTCCGAGATAAAGAAAGATAAGATACTAGTTATATATGAGCCAGAAATACATGAAAGTATTGCAGGTATCATAGCAGGAAGAATTAAAGAAAAGTATAATAGACCTACAATAGTATTAACTCAAGGAAAAGATGGAGTTAAAGGCTCAGGAAGATCTATTGAAGGATATAATATGTTTGAAGAGATATCAGAGTGTAAGGATCTATTATTAAAATTTGGCGGGCATCCTATGGCAGCTGGATTATCATTAGAAGAAACAAATATAAGTCAATTCAGAAAAAAGTTAAATGAAAACACAAGTCTAACAGATGATGATTTAATATCTAGAATATATATTGACATGCAACTTCCACTAGAATATATTAGTTTTAAGTTAATTGATGAATTAAAGCTTTTAGAACCCTTTGGAAAAGGCAATAATAAACCTATATTTGGTGAAAAAAATCTAAAGATTAATCGTGGTTTTGTATTAGGTGCCAATAAAAATGTTTTAAAATTAATATTAGAAAATGAGAATAGAAAAATAATAGAAGGAATATTTTTTGGAGATATTATGACTTTTGAAAATAGAATTAATGAAATATATGGGAAGGGAGAACTTGATAAAATTTATAAAGGAATAGGGAATAATATAAAATTAGATATATTATTTTATCCTTCTGTTAATGAATATAATGGAAATACTAATTTACAAGTTACAATTCAAAATTATAGAATTAATAAATAATTAAACTTTAGATTAATAAATATTTTTTTATATGGTATATTAACGTAATCGTTATAAATAGTCAATTATGGGTAATTATAAGTAATCAAACTACTTTATATATACATTCATTATAGGTGAAGAAGGTGAATTCAATGTTAGAAAACTTACTCTTGAAAATTGAACAATATAATCCACAAGCTGATTTAAGTCTTATAGTGAAAGCATATAATTTCGCACAGTCGGCTCATGCTGGGCAAGTAAGAAACTCAGGTGAAAACTTTTTTGTTCATCCATTTAATGTAGCTATGATATTGGCAGATTTAAATATGGACACTGCTACTATAGTAGCAGGACTGCTTCATGATGTCATAGAGGATACGGAAATAAGTCATGAAACTATTGCAGAAGAATTTGGCGTTGAGATAGCTGATTTAGTCGAGGGTGTCACAAAGTTAAAGAAACTACAATATAAAACTAAGCAGGAAAACCAAGCTGAAAATTTGAGAAAAATGGTTTTGGCTATGGCAAATGATATAAGGGTTATTATAGTTAAGCTAGCAGATAGACTTCATAATATGAGAACATTAGAATATATGAGAGATGAAAAAAGAAAAGAAAAGGCTTTAGAAACTCTAGAAATATATGCTCCTTTAGCTCATAGACTAGGAATCTCTAAAATAAAATGGGAATTAGAAGATCTATCTTTAAGATATTTAGATCCCGTAAATTATTATGATCTAGTTGAGAGAGTTTCAAAAAGACGACAGGAAAGAGAAGCATATGTAAAAAACATAATAGAGACATTAAGCAATAAACTTGATGAAGTTAACATAAAATATGATATCAGTGGGAGACCGAAGAATTTTTATAGCATATATAAGAAGATGGTTCATCAAGGAAAAGCTTTTGAGCAAATATTTGACTTAACTGCTATAAGAGTCATAGTAGATAATATTAAAGACTGTTATGAAGTATTAGGTATAGTTCATAATCTATGGAAGCCTTTACCGGGCAGATTTAAAGATTATATTGCTATGCCTAAACCTAATATGTATCAGTCTATTCATACTACTGTAATTGGTATGAAGGGAGAAATATTTGAGGTTCAAATACGCACATGGGAAATGCATAGAACAGCAGAATATGGTATAGCTGCTCACTGGAAATATAAAGAAGGAAGTAATAAATCTGATAATTTTGATGATAAACTTACATGGTTAAGACAACTATTAGAGTGGCAATCGGATTTAAATGACCCTAAGGATTTCATGGAAACATTAAAAATAGATTTCTTTACAGATGAAGTATTTGTTTTTACTCCAAAGGGAGATGTGATAAATCTTCCAGATGGTTCTACACCAATCGATTTTGCATATAGGGTACACACTGAGGTTGGGAATAAGTGTGTAGGAGCTAAAGTAGATGGAAGAATAGTACCTCTAAATTATAGATTGAAAAATGGAAATATCGTTGAAGTTATTACATCAGCTAATAGCAATGGACCTAGTAGAGATTGGATAAAAATAGTAAAAAGCACTCAAGCAAAAACTAAAATTAGACAATGGTTTAAAGCTAAGGAAAAAGACTTTAATATCATAAGAGGAAAAGAGTTATTAGAAAAAGAGGTTAAACGATTAGGTTATAAGTCCTCAGAAATTTTAAAGGATGAATGGATAAAAAATATAGCATCTAAAGTGAGTATAAATTCTATTGATGATTTATATGCAGCTATTGGATATGGTAGTATAACATTGAATCAAGTAATCTCAAAATTAAGAACCCAATATAATGAATATTATAAAATAACAGATGAGAAGGCCTTTGTGGAGAGTAAGATCCAACAGACTACACAAAATAAAATAAGTAAACCTACTCAAGGTATCAAAATAAAAGGAGTAGATAATATTAAAATTAGGTTTTCTAAATGCTGTAATCCTGTGCCCGGTGATGAAGTAGTAGGATATATAACTAGAGGCAGGGGTGTTTCTGTTCATAGAACTGACTGTCCAAATATAACTATGTCAGATGATGCAGAAAGATTCATTGAAGTAGAATGGGATTTTCAAAAGAAAGCATCCTATCCTGCAGAAATTCAAATTAAAGCATCTGATAGATCAGGTCTTTTAGCAGAAATTACTCAAAAGATAACAGATTCTGATTTAGGAGTAATATCTTTAAATGCTAGAACATCTAAAGATAAAATAGTATTTATAAATGTAACCCTTGAAATTAAAGATATTGAAGAGTTAAGGGATCTAATGAGAAAAATAAAAAGAATAAGAAATGTAATGGATGTATATAGAGTTACAGCTTAGAGAGAGGGAGATATATGAGAGCAGTTGTGCAAAGAGTTACAGAAGCATCGGTCAAAGTAGATAATGAGATAGTTGGGGAAATTGGCACTGGACTATTAGTACTACTTGGAGTAGGTGAAGGAGATAGTTCTAAGGATTTGGATTATCTAGTAGATAAAGTATTAGGGCTTCGCATATTTCAAGATGAAAATGATAAAATGAATTTATCTTTATTGGATATCAGTGGAGAATTATTAGTAATTTCTCAATTTACACTTTATGGTGATGTAAGGAAAGGTAAAAGACCTAGCTTTACAGATTCAGCACATCCTGATATTGCAGAGAAAATTTATTTAGAATTTATTGATAAATGTATAGAAAAAGGGATAAAAACAGAAAGAGGTATTTTTGGTGCAGATATGAAGGTAAACCTTATAAATGATGGACCTGTTACTATATTATTAGACAGTAAAAAGACATTTTAGGAGGTATAGAATTGAAGATAATAAGAATACCAGCAGGTATATATGCAGCTAATTGTTATGTTATATATTCAGAAGCCACTAGAGACGGAATAGTAGTAGATCCAGGAGGAGACGTAGATGAGATACTCACATCAGTAAGAGAAAACCAGCTTAAAATAAAATATATAGTATTAACTCATGGTCATGCAGATCATATAGGGGGAATAATTAATCTTAAGAAAGCATTGCCTGCTTCTGTAATGATACATGAAGAAGATAGAGAGATGCTAATTGATGGAAGTAAGAACTTATCTACAATGATGGCTATGGGTACTATAGAAATAGAACCAGATTTGTTACTTAAGGATGGGGACATAATAGAGTTTGGCGATGAAAAGGCTGAGATTATTCATACTCCTGGTCATACCAAAGGAGGAATATGTATAAAAATTGGAGATAATATAATAACAGGAGACACTTTATTTGCAGGATCAATAGGTAGGACAGATTTACCAGGTGGAGATTATGAAACCATTATAAAATCAATAAAAGATAAACTATTGATTTATCTAGATGATGTTCAAGTATTTCCAGGACATGGAGCTCCTTCTACTATAGGTAGAGAAAGGGTTTCAAATCCTTTTTTACGTTAATATTAAATAAGGTGATTATGTGATAAAAATATTGTTAATAGGTCATGAGATTAAATATGAATTAGTTGAATTAGTCAGAGTCTTTTTCCCAGGGGAAGAGATTCTTTATATTGATAGATTAGATGAATATACAGGTGAGGGTACTCTTATTATCAATTATTTATATGAAGAAGATGGAAAGTTATATACTATAACAAAGATATATAGGGATAATATTTTAATTAATCAAGCAACGGAAAATATTAGTACTCTAGAAGTATATGGTGATTCTATAGATAAATATATAAGAATCGGAATTAAAAAATCATTATATAATACATTAATTTCTCTAGGAGAGAGTAAAATTCCATGGGGAGTATTGACTGGTATAAGACCAGTCAAAATCGTTCATGATTTATTAGATAAAGATATAAACGAAAATGAGATAATCAGAGTATTAGCAGAAGAATATAAATTATCCTTTGATAAAGCTAAGTTGATACTGGATATTGGAAGAAAGCAAAGGGAATATATCTACCCTTTAAATAAGGATAGGTATAGTCTATATGTTAGTATACCATTTTGCCCTACTAGATGCTTATATTGTTCCTTTCCAGCATTACCCATAGGCAGATATGAAAATCATATTAAAGAATATACTTCAAAGGTAATATATGAAATTGAACAAATTAGTGAAATGATGAAAGGTAAAAAGATTAATACAGCATATATAGGGGGAGGTACCCCTACAGCAATTCCATTAATGGAACTGGAAAAGATAATTCAAGCTATTTATTATAGATTTGGACAAAAAAATATAAAGGAATTTACTGTAGAAGCTGGTAGACCAGACACTATTACAAAAGAATATCTAACAATGTTATATAAAAACGAAGTTGGAAGAATAAGTATTAATCCACAAACTATGAATGATGACACCTTGAAACTAATTGGAAGACAACATAAATCTAAGGATATTATCGAGACTTTTAACTTAGCTAAAGAAATTGGTTTTGATATAATTAATATGGATTTGATTGTGGGGCTTCCAGGAGAAGAGATTAAACATATAAAAAAAACTCTGGAAGAAATTCAGAAATTAGATCCAGAAAACCTAACGATACATACACTTTCGGTAAAAAGAGGGTCTAAATTCAAAGCTACTATTGACCAATATTCATTACAAAGTCAGAATATTTTAAGTGCTATGTTAAATGAAACCAGAGAGTATACCAAAGATATGGGCTTAGAACCATATTATCTTTATAGACAAAAGCAAATATTAGGTAACTTTGAAAACATAGGCTATTGCAAGGCTAAAATGGAATGTATATATAATATAGCTATGATGGAAGAAAAAGAAACAATAATGGCGGCTGGAATGGGTTCTGTGTCTAAGATTTTTTTCCCAGAAGAAAATAGAATAGAAAGAGTCCCAAATTTTAAAGATTTAAAAGAGTATCTGGAAAGAAGCAGTGAATTGATTGAAAGGAAGAAAAAGATACTAGGAAACAATTAATACAAAGGAGGATTTTAGGGCTATGCTATGGTGGACAGATGACCTTAAAACAGGTATAGATTCTATAGATAAACAGCATAAGAGTATATTTGATAAAGCTAGTGAGATTTTTAATTTAGAAACAAATTCTAGCACAAAAGAAATTGAAAGTATATTTGTGTTTTTAATGAGTTATGCAAATAATCATTTTTATGAAGAAGAAATTTTGATGATGGAAAATTCATATGAAAATTTTATTGAGCATAGAAGACAACATAACTATTTTATTGAAGAAATCTATAATATATACCAAAATATTGTAAATGGACATGCATCTGAGGAAAACCTAAATAATCTAAAGGTATTAATAATTGACTGGCTTGCAAACCATATTAATGGAGATGATAAAAAATACATTGAAAGGATTAAAGAGAAATCAACAATCGTATATTAAGATTATATAAACAGAAGATATACATTAAGAGATTAGATGATTTTACTTCTTGACATGATTTATTTTATAGTCTATAATTAATGAAAATAAATATAATACGATGAAAAGGAAGAGTAGTTGAATTCCTTAGTTATAGAGAGTCGGTGGAGGTGGAAATCCGATACTAATATTCGATGAAGACACTTTGGAGTAAATAATCTTTAATGATTAATTCGCAGAAATGCGTTAAGTTTTTGAGTGAGGAAATACCTAATTAGGGTGGTACCGCGAGATAACCTCTCGTCCCTGTATATCAGAGATGAGGGGTTTATATTTTTTTGAGGAGGTATGTATATGTCAGAAAAGATGGGTAACTTAAGAAGAACTATTATGTGTGGAGAATTGAGACCAGAGCATGATGGTCAAGAGGTGGTATTGATGGGATGGGTACAAAGAGAGAGGAATTTGGGATCAATCATATTTATTGATTTAAGAGATACGACTGGAATTTCTCAAATTGTATTTAATAATACAGTATCCAGCGAAATATTTGATAAGGCAGAGAAAATTAGATCAGAGTTTGTATTAGCAATAAGAGGTAAAGTAAGAATTAGACAATCTATAAATAAAGAAATACCAACTGGAGAGGTAGAAGTCTTAGTAGAAGAGCTTAGAATATTGGATGAATCTGAGACTCCGCCGATTTATATTAAAGATGATGATAATGTATCGGAAGGCATGAGATTAAAATATAGATATCTTGATTTAAGAAAACCATCTATGCAAGAAAAGTTGAAATTAAGAGCAAAAACTGCCAAAGTGGTCAGAGATTTCTTAGATGATAATGGGTTTATTGAGACTGAGACCCCTATGCTTACAAAACCAACACCAGAAGGAGCTAGAGATTATTTAGTGCCAAGTAGAGTAAACCCTGGTGAGTTCTATGCCCTACCACAATCTCCGCAGCTTATGAAGCAGCTTCTTATGGTTGCAGGAATGGATAGATATTATCAAATAGTTAAATGCTTTAGGGATGAAGATCTAAGAGCTAATAGACAGCCTGAATTCACTCAAATAGATATTGAAATGTCATTTGTAGATGTTGAGGATATTATTTCAATTAATGAAAAATTATTATATAAATTATTTAAAGAAATTAAAGGAATAGAAATAAAACTACCAATAGACAGAATGACCTATAGTGAGGCTATGGAAAGATATGGGGTAGATAAACCAGATTTAAGATTTGGATTTGAGTTAAAAAATATTTCTGATCTGGTTCAAAATTGTGGATTTAAAGTATTTAGCGGAGCTGTGGAAAGTCAAGGTTCTGTACGAGGTATAAATATTAAAGGATATGGAGATAGATTTACTAGAAAAGATATAACTGCTTTGGAGGATTATGCAAAGACTTATGGCGCAAAAGGATTGGCTTGGATAAAGATTACAGAAGAAGGTATTACTTCCCCTATTGCAAAATTCTTTAGTGAAGAAGAATTTGCTAATATTTTGGAAAGAATGGAAGGAGAAAAAGGTGATTTAATTCTTTTCGTAGCTGATAAAAATTCAGTTGTATATGATAGTTTAGGTAATTTAAGAAATGAAGTAGCTAAAAGATTAAATATAATTGATCCTAGTGATATGAAATTAGTTTGGATTACTGAATTCCCATTATTTGAATATGACGAGGAAGAAAATAGATATGTAGCAAAGCATCATCCTTTTACCCATCCAATGGATGAGGACATAGAACTTCTGGAGTCTCAGCCTGAAAAAGTAAGGGCTAAGGCTTATGATATAGTTATTAATGGAGATGAAATGGGTGGAGGAAGTATCAGAATCAATAATTCTGATTTACAAAAGAGAATGTTTAGTGCATTAGGATTTACAGAGGAAGAAGCTTGGGATAAGTTTGGATTCCTTTTAGAAGCTTTTAAGTATGGAACTCCTCCACATGGAGGTATTGCATATGGATTTGATAGACTTATTATGCTTTTATCAAATACATCAAATATTAGAGATGTCATTGCTTTCCCTAAAACTCAATCTGCTACATGTTTGATGACAAGCGCACCTACTACTGTATCAGAAAAACAGTTAGAAGAAGTTCATGTAAAGCTTAATATTAAATAGTATATAGGCTAATATAAGAGTCATTTAAAATTATAAGTATTAGTAAGAACTGGATTGGATAACACTTTACTGATAGTTTATGATATAATAAATATAACTAACAGATTATATTACAAATTAGTAAAAAATAAATGACACTGTGCTTTAGGAGGTGTACCTATGGATCAAGTTGGATTTGTAAGAAAAGTATCCAATGGAAAGGTTGAAGTAGAAGTAAGGAGAATCTCAGCATGTGGAGATAACTGTAAAAGCTGTGGTGGGAGCTGTCATGCTCCAAATCATGTTGTTATCCTTCCAAATAATATAGATGCTAAAGTAGGAGATCTTGTTGAGATAAAAGGAGAAACTAAAAATATATTGAAATATACTATGGTTGTATATATGATTCCTTTTACTATGTTAATTTTAGGAATATTAATAGGTATGAAGACTTTTAAAAACCTAGAAATATCTAATTATGAGCCTTTGAGTTTCTTAATAGGTTTAGTATTTATGGCTTTAGGATATTTTATAGTTAAAACTATCGATAAAAACATTGGAAAGAAGGAAGAAGACATTATAAGAATGACAAGAATTATTTAGATGAAGGGGTGCGACTGTTGGGAGATAAAACTGCTGTTATCAAAAGGTTAAGAAGAGTTGAAGGACAAATAAAAGGTATACAAAAGATGGTTGACGAAGACAAGTTTTGCGGGGATATATTAATCCAAGTAGCTGCTGCAAGAGCAGCATTAAATAGTGTAGGTGGATTAATACTTGAAAATTACATGAAAAATTGTTTAAAACATTATTTAGAAGGTGAAACTGAAGAAGAGGCATTAGATAAATTGGTAGATATAATGATAAAATATACAAAGTAAATCTAGTCTTTTAGTTTAACTCTTCTTATTGACCTAGAGAAACCTGAAGAAATTATTATTCCTACAGCTATGGCAGCGGCTATAAAGAAAGTTTCTACACCTTTAGTTGCAGCCATAGTAAAATCATTTTCTATTATAGCAAGCATTGTGTAATACATGCCAGCACCAGGAACCAATGGAACTATTCCAGAGGTGATAAATATGGTTGCTGGCTTTTTGCGTAGTCTTGCCAAAAATTCACCTAATAATCCTACGGTGACAGCACCAAAAAATGTACCTGTTATATTACTATGAAATACTTTTGTAGTTATATAGTATAAAGTCCAGCCTATAGAACCATTAAGACCAGCGTACCCTAAGGTTTCCTTTGGAGAGCTAAATAATACAGAGAATCCAATTGTAGATAAAAATGATAATACTAATTGTTTGATTATATCCAAGTTAAAATACCCCCTTAGCATAAAAGTTGAGAATGATTCCAACACCGAGTGCTATTGCGATTGCAGAAAATACAGCTTCTGCACCTCTAGATAGTCCAGATACAAAATCTCCTGACATAGTATCTCTAATAGAGTTTGTAATTGCAACTCCAGGAACTAAACACATTATAGAACCTATTATTACCTTATCAATATTTTCACCTACTCCAATATGGACTAAAATATGGGAAAGTAAAGCTGCAAGAGCTGAACCAATTAAATTATCTATAAAGAAAGTAAGTTCAAGTTTGGATATTAGATTTACAATAGTCAAGGCAATAAAACTTACAATAGCAGATCCAATGAAGTCTAGAACTGAGCCTCCAAATAGAACACAAAAAAATGCTGCAGCTAAAGAGCCAAAGATAGTTTTAGTTAATCTTGTATATCTATTTACTTTATTTATTCTTTTTAATTCCTCAAGCCAAATATCTAGAGGTTGCTGGGAATTAACAAAGGCACGAGAAAATTCATTTACCATAGCGATTTTATTTAAATCTATAGAAATAGATTTAATTCTTTTAATATAAGACATCAATTCACCTTTATATTCCAAGGATATAAAGATTCCTGTTGGAACTATATAAGCATCAACATATTTAATTCCCTTTCTTGATTTGCAAATTCTAATTATAGTATCTTCAACTCGATAGATTTCAGCTCCACTTTTAAGCATTATACTGCCAGCTAAAGTTGCCAAAACTAATAATTTTTTGATTTCTTCTCTATTATAGATTTCAGAATTATCCATATTCTCACCTCTTTGATTAATATTCTTGTAAAAGTAGTAAAAAATCTATATAATGTAAATGACTGGTTTTTTTACCTTTTAAATTGATTATATTATATTATAGCATAATATGCTTATAATTAATTACAAAAAATAAAAGATGAGGGGAGTATAAGAAGATGGATTTTACAAATTTAACTAAGCATGATCCTGAAGTAATGAATATTATTGAAATGGAATTAAACAGGCAAAAAAAGCATATTGAACTTATAGCTTCAGAGAACTTTGTAACCCCGCAGGTAATGGAAGCAGCAGGCAGTTATTTAACTAATAAATATGCAGAAGGATATCCAGCTAAAAGATATTATGGTGGATGCGAAGTAGTGGACAAGGTTGAAAACTTGGCTCGTGACAGAATGAAGGAAATATTTGGAGCTGACCATGCTAATGTACAACCACATTCAGGTTCTAATGCTAATTTAGGAGTTTATTTTGCAGTATTAAAACCTGGTGATAAGGTATTAGGTATGAATTTATCACAAGGTGGTCACTTAACTCATGGTAGTCCAGTTAATATCTCAGGTACCTACTTCAATTTTATAGCTTATGGAGTAAATAAAGAAACAGAGACAATAGATTATGATGAAGTTAGAGAAATCGCTTTGAGAGAGAAGCCAAGAATGATAGTAGCTGGTGCTAGTGCATACCCAAGACAAATTGATTTTGCTAAGTTCAGAGAGATTGCAGATGAAATAGGAGCATATTTAATGGTAGATATGGCTCATATAGCAGGTTTGGTTGCAGCAGGACTTCACCCTAATCCAGTTCCTTATGCTGACTTTGTAACTACTACGACTCATAAAACACTTAGGGGACCACGTGGCGGAGCAATACTTTGTAAAGAAGAGTATGCAAAGGCAATAGATAAAGCAATTTTCCCTGGAATTCAAGGTGGACCATTGATGCATATAATTGCTGCTAAGGCAGTTGCATTTGGAGAAGCTCTACAGGATGATTTTAAAGCTTATCAACAGCAAACAATTAATAATGCAAAAGCTTTAGCTGAAGGATTATTAAAAAATGGTTTTAGACTTGTTTCAGGAGGTACAGATAATCACTTAATATTAATAGATGTTAGAACTAAGGGATTAACAGGAAAAAAAGCAGAAGCTCTTCTAGATGATATTGGTATAGCAACTAACAAAAACACTATTCCTAATGATCCAGAATCACCATTCATAACTAGTGGAATAAGGATTGGTACACCAGCTATGACAACACGTGGAATGAAAGAAGAAGATATGATGGAAATAGCAGAAATAATTACATTGGCTTTAGATGAGAATAATGATAGAGATGAAATAAGAGCTAGAGTAGCTAAATTATGTGATAAATATCCATTATACTAAGCAAAATGAAAGGCCTACAGATAATTCTGTAGGCTTATCTTTACATATGAGCTATACTGTATTAGAATAATAAACATATACTTAAAATCAATTGAGGTGTAGAAATGGAATTAAAAAACTTTAATGAGGATAAAAATATTATAGAAGAAGTTGCAAAAGGCAGTATAGCAGAAGAGTTGGAAATAGAACCGGGAGACATATTATTATCTATAAATGATACTCCTGTTAGGGACATTATTGATTATAAATATTTGGTTTCAGATGATTATATAGTAGTTGCTATAGAAAAAAAGGATGGAGATATTTGGGAATTTGAAATAGAAAAGGATTTTGATGAAGACTTGGGTTTGGTATTTACTAATCCTTTAATAGATAAAGCTAAATCCTGTAGAAACAAATGCATCTTTTGCTTTATTGATCAATTACCTCCTAATATGAGGGAAACTTTATATTTTAAAGACGATGACTCGAGGCTATCTTTTTTACAAGGAAATTTTATCACTTTGACTAATATGAGTGATGAAGAGATAGATAGAATTATAAGCTATAGACTTAGTCCTATAAATGTAAGTGTTCATACAACCAATCCAGAGCTTAGGGTAAAGATGTTGAACAATAAAGATGCTGGAAAGGTATATGAGATATTAAAAAGATTTAAAGATGCTAAGTTAGAAGTTAATTGTCAAATAGTATTAGTACCTGGAATAAATGATGGTTCTGAACTAGATAGAACTTTATCCGACTTATCTAAATTATATCCTACTATTGAAAGTGTTGCTGTAGTACCAGTAGGTATAACTAAATATAGGGAGAAACTTCAAGAATTAAAACCATATACTAAAGAATCAGCGAATGATTTATTGGATTTTATATCCGATAAACAAGAATATTTTTTAGAAAAGCTAGATACCAGATTTGTATTTGCTTCTGATGAGTTTTTTGCATCCACTAAGAGAGAACTTCCTAAATACGATGAATATGAAGGATTTCCTCAATTGGAAAATGGCGTAGGACTTATGAAATCCTTTGAAGATGAAGTAATTAAGGAACTTAAGCTAATAAAATCTACAATTAATAGTAAGAAAAGATATATTTTGGCTACTGGGACTTTAGCATATGATTTTATGAATAGAATAAAAGATAAGATACTTGAAAAATTTAATGGATTAGAATTAATAGTTATACCAATAGTTAATAAGTTTTTTGGAGAGACTATTACTGTATCTGGACTAATAACAGGTCAGGACTTAGTTGCTCAATTAAAGGGATATGATAATGTAGATGGGATCATTGTTCCGAGAACTATGATGAAGAGAGATGAGGAAATCTTTTTGGATAACTTAACTATTGAAGAAGTATCTAAAGCATTAGATATTCCTGTAATCTCATCTAAAGTTGAAGGAAAAAATTTAATTGATATAATAAAGAATTGAGGGATGAATAAATGAATAGAGCAATTGTTTGCATAGTTGGGAGACCAAATGTAGGAAAGTCAACTTTATTTAACAAATTAGTGGGAAAAAGAATCGCAATAACAGAAGATACACCAGGAGTGACTAGAGATAGGATTTATGCTGAGGGAGAGTGGCTAGGGAAATATTTTACAGTAATAGATACAGGTGGACTTGAACCTGAAAATGAAGAGATAATTATGAAAAATATTAAAAGACAAGCTGAAATGGCTATAGACACGGCTGATGTTATTTTGTTTGTAGTGGATGGATTAGAAGGGCTAAATTCTACAGATAGAGAAATAGGAAATATGCTTAGAAAATCAGGCAAAAATGTAATAGTAGCTTGTAATAAAATTGATACCCCCAATTTTAAAAATCAAGTGTATGAATTTTATGAATTAGGGCTTGGAGAACCTATGATTATATCTGGTGAACAAGGCCTTGGTATTGGAGATTTATTAGATGAGATAGTGAAACATTTCCCTGAAGATAAGGATACTGATTATGATGAAGATTTAATAAGAGTTGCTTTAATAGGTAAGCCAAATGTAGGTAAATCTTCTTTAATCAATAATATCTTGGGAGAGGAAAGAGTAATCGTAACCAACATTCCAGGAACAACTAGGGATGCCATTGATACTTACTTTAACTTTGGTGATAATAGATATGTATTTATTGACACTGCAGGGTTAAGGCGTAAGAGAAGTATTTATGAGGATGTCGAAAGATATTCTGTAATAAGGACATTGACTGCTGTAGATAGATCAGATATTTGTGTACTAGTTATTGATGCAGCAGAAGGTGTCACAGAACAAGATACTAAGATAGCAGGATATGCTCATGACAATGGAAAAGCTATTATTATTGCTGTTAACAAATGGGATTTAGTTAAAAAAGATAGCAATACTCATTTAGAATTTGAAAAGGAAATTAGAAGAGTCTTAGGATTTATAACATATGCACCGATTATTTTTATTTCAGCATTGACAGGCCAAAGAGTAGATAAACTATTAGAGTTAATAAATGTAGTAAATAATAATTATAATTTAAGGATTAGCACAGGTGTATTAAATGATATAGTAAATGAGGCCGTATTAATGAATCAGCCTCCTAGTGACAAGGGTAAAAGAGCAAAAATTTATTATGGTACACAAGTTTCTGTAAGACCTCCAAAGTTTGTAATATTTGTAAATTATAAGGAACTTATGCATTTTTCATATGTAAGATATTTGGAAAATCAAATAAGAAATCATTTTGGTTTTGTAGGTACACCTATCCAATTTGAATTTAGACAAAAGGGAGAAAAATAATGAGAATACTTATAACTATATTATTATCTTATCTAATAGGATGTTTTTCATCAGCTTATTTTTTAGGAAAGATATCGAAAAATATTGATATAAGAAATTATGGAAGCGGAAATGCTGGTGCCACTAATGCACTTCGAGTTCTAGGTAAAAAGGTGGGAGCATTAACTTTTGCTTTAGACATATTAAAGGGAGTAATAGCTGTACTAATAGGGAAATACATGTTTGGATTTAACGGAAGCCTTTTAGCGGGAATTTTTGTTGTTTTAGGGCACGATTTTCCTATATTCCTTGGATTTAAGGGTGGAAAAGGGGTGGCAACATCTTTCGGAGTTTTATTGATCCTTAATTGGAAAGCAGGCTTAATATGTTTATTAGTAGCTGCTAGTATAATAATATTTACTAAATATGTATCTCTAGGTTCAATTGCAGCTTCTATTTCTGCACCTGTTGCTATGGTATTAACTTTAGATTCAGTAAATAAGTATTTATATATTACTACATGGGTGCTTGCGGCACTATCTGTGTATAGACATAAGGCTAATATACTTAGACTATGTAGAGGAGAAGAGAACAAGCTAGGAAATAATATATAGGTAGGTGTTATAAATGACGGAACAAATTGGAATATTAGGAGGCGGTAGTTGGGGTACTGCCCTAGGAATCTTATTGGCTAACAAGGGCTATGGTGTTCAAATATGGTTAAGAGATAAGAATCAAATTGAAGAAATCAATAATTCAAGAATTAACAAAAAATATCTTCCTAATACAGTATTACCATCAAATTTAAAATTAACAAATGATTTAGAAGAGGTTAACTATAAAAAAGATTTAATAGTTTTATCTGTAGGAACTCAAGGCATTAGAGAGGTCTTAGAAAACTCAAAGCCCTATATTAAAAGGGATCAAGTAATAGTAAATGTTTCTAAAGGAATTGAGAATGAAACTCTACTTAGAATATCTCAGATAGTCGAGGAAATAGTACCAAATAGTAAGTACGCTATAATTTCTGGGCCTTCTCATGCTGAGGAGGTTGCCAAAGATATGCCTACTACAGTTGTTTCTGCTTCTAAGGACAAAGAAGTTGCTGAATATGTCCAGGATCTATTCATTACTCCTAGTTTTAGAGTATATACAAATCCAGATGTTATAGGTGTAGAACTAGGTGGAGCTTTGAAAAATGTAATTGCATTAGGAGCTGGAATATCAGATGGCTTGGGTTGGGGTGATAACACTAAGGCGGCACTTATGACCAGAGGTATATTTGAAATGGCTAGACTTGGTGAGAAAATGGGTGCACAAGCAAGCACATTTTTAGGTTTAGCAGGTATAGGAGATTTAATCGTAACTTGTACAAGTATGCATAGTAGAAATAGAAGAGCTGGCATATTAATTGGACAAGGAATAAAAATAGATGATGCTATTAGACAGATTGGAATGGTTGTAGAAGGTATAAAGACAGCAAAATCTACTTTTGAACTGTCTAAGAAATATAATATTAACATGCCTATTACTGAAGAAATATATGGAGTGATATATGAAGGTAAGGATGTTAAAGACTCGGTTTCTAATTTAATGATTAGAGATAGAAAGCATGAAATGGAAAATATAGTATTAGAAAATAATAATTTATGGTAACCTGCTATTTTTAGCAGGTTTTTTTCATTAGCTTGTAATATTTCATAGTACTAGACGTATATATATAATGTTAAGTATTGTATTTAAATAATTATATTCATAAGGGGGGAATGATGTGGAGGTATTTGATATATACAAAGATATTGCAGAGCGAACAGATGGAGATATTTATGCGGGCATTGTCGGACCAGTTAGAACAGGCAAATCTACTTTTATAAAAAGGTTTATGGAACTGCTTGTTTTGCCTAATATCGACAATAAGCATAAAAAAGAAAGAGCCAAGGATGAACTACCTTTAAGTGGGTCAGGAAAAACAATAATGACTACAGAACCCAAATTTGTACCTAATGAAGCCGTAGAGCTTACTTTAAATGAAAATGTGAACTTTAAAGTAAGAATGGTAGACTGTGTTGGATACTTAGTTAGTGGAGCTTTAGGTCATGAGGAAAATTTCATACCTAGAATGGTTACTACCCCTTGGTATGAGAAAGAAATTCCTTTTGAAGAAGCAGCTGAGATAGGTACAAGAAAGGTAATAACAGATCACTCTACTATTGGATTAGTTGTAACAACAGATGGATCTATAACTGATATAGACAGATCTAACTATATAAAAGCAGAAGAAAGGGTAATTTCAGAATTAAAGGAATTAGGAAAACCATTTGTTATAATTTTAAATTCAAAGCATCCTAACTTAGATAGTACAATTGCTCTTAGAGAAAGTTTGCAAAGTAAATATGGAGTATCGGTAGTGGTCGTAGATTGCTTAAATATGGATGCTCAAGATATTGAAAAGATTTTTGAAAAATTATTATTTGAATTCCCTGTGAAAGAGGTTACCATCAATCTTCCAAAATGGATAGAAGGATTACCAAAGAAACATTGGATAAAGTCAAGTATATTGAATTCATTAAAAGAAACAATTGAAGGTCTTCAAAAACTAAACGAAGTTTCAAGCTTTTTGAATCCCCTAAAAGAATTAGAAATTGTAAAAAATGTAAAATTGGTTGAAATTAAATTAGGAGAGGGGATTGTACATTCTGAGATAGTTATTGATGATGGATTATTCTATAGTGTATTAAAGGATATGACTGGATATTCTATAGAAGGAGACTATCAATTATTAGGCCTAATTTCTAAATTAGCAGAAACGAAAAAGAAATATGATAAGATTGAAAAAGCATTAATTGAAGCCAGAGATATTGGGTATGGCTTAGTAAGCCCTAGTTTAGAAGAACTTGAGCTTGCAGAACCTGAAATCTATCGTCAAGGAAATCGTTTTGGAGTAAAATTAAAGGCGAAAGCACCATCACTTCATGTACTTAGGGCAGATATAGCAACTGAAGTTTCTCCGCTTATAGGCACAGAAAAACAATCTGAAGAGTTAATACAATATTTATTATCTGAGTTTGAAGGAGAGCCTTCAAAGATTTGGCAATCAAATTTATTTGGAAAGTCCTTGTATGATTTAGTAAATGAACAACTTCAAGGAAAGCTTAGCACAATGCCAGAAGATGCAAGGCAAAAACTTAGAAGGGCTCTTGAAAGGATAATAAACGATGGTAGCGGAGGATTAATCTGTATAATCATATAATAAAAAAGGTAGAATGATTTTCTACCTTTTTTCATATTTATTAAATGATCTTTTTATCTTCTTCAGATGAATCTATTTCTATGGTATTTGATTTTTTAAATATCTTAGTATCTTTTAATGTATAAACTAAAAATATTCCTGCAAATAAAGCTAATACTTGAAAAACAAGTAAGGCAAAATCTTTATTAATAATACTTGATACTGCGGCAACTATAGAAATCATAACAATAAAATATCCAAATATCTTTAATATCTTTCCTAACATTTTACTATCCCCCTAATAAATCTAGATTTTATATATATTTAATTACTCTTTCTGCTACTATATCAGCTTCATTTTCAAAATATGTATATTGCATGTTAATCCCAATCATATATCCCATTTGTGGCATATCTTGTGTAATGTGTTTTATTTCATGTACAAAAGTTTTACATTGAGTTTCATAGTTTACATTTCCATTCAAAATAAGATGATATTTCTTTCTCCGACTAAGATATACAAATCCTAGTACACTACATTCTAAATTAAATGCTATAGATGTTCTAATATCATAAGCATTCATTACTTCATGAAAAGAAATATTTCCGTCAATTAATGATCTAAGTAAAGGTTCATCTAATATATCTATCTTCATTTGCAGTGCCCCCTTTGTTGCCTTATACATTTTATTCGTTCTCTCTATCCTCTTCGTCCTCAATAGCTTTTATTATTCTGATAACCTGCTGTATTCCTTTTGGTGATAAATCCTTAGTTTGTTTAAACAGCAATTGTAAGTCTTCTCTTTCTTTTAATATATTCCAGAAGTCTAATAATTCTTTATCATCCTTTAAAGTGTTAGATATTTTTATTGTAGAATTATTTTCACCTAATAATATGCTTACATCCACCTCTAGACTATTGGCAATTAGTTTCAAGGAATCTAAGCTTGGATTATATCTATCTCTCTCTAAATCAGCCAAGTAGGAACGGGAAAGATTACTTTTTTCAGCTAATTCTTTCTGTGTAAGACCCTTCTCTTTTCTATATTTTTTGATATTTTCCCCTATAGTCATTTTACCAACCTCCTAATGTCGTAACAACCGACTATATTTAGTATATCCAAATTAATACGGAAATACAATACATAAAAAGACATAAATACAAGATAGATTAAGAAAGAAGACGGTCATACAATATCAGTCTAATTTAATTCAATTTTTATACCCAAAATTAAGATATTTGATATTTTACACAAGGACGGATATACAATACAATCTAAGTAAGAGGTGAGAGGAATGAATAATAAAAAAACAATAGAACAAGAAATAAGAGATAAAAGAATTCAGAAGGAGAAAAAATAATTACAAATAACAAAAAAACGTAACAATACCAAGAGGCTATCTTTTTGATACAGAAAATGGAAGTATATGTCTAATGTAGAAATTTTGATTAAATTGGTTTCATGCTTAGGATTGGATATTAATTTTTTATCAAAAATGACGGAAATACAATTAGAATTAAAGGAGGAGTAATTATAAGGAATTTAAAAAAGGAAGGTTATATTAACTAAAATTAAAAAGAATAAAGGAAAATAAATAATAAAAAGTTTCTAACAGCTATCAATTATATGTCTATATAGAAATTTGGAGCATATGACCAATATGGATAGATTAGCTATGAAGATTAAAAAAATTATAGAAATCATAAGAAAACGAATCTAAGGGGGAACAAAACAATGGATAAATATAAAGCTGTAGAAAAATTATTATATAATTATAAAATGTCTGAGATAAGTATAGAAAATATGAAAGAAGAAATAAAACGTTTAGAAAGAGAAGATGGATTAACTGCAATAAACTATGATTCAGTAAAGATAAGCCCTACATTTAAAATCAGTAGTAGTACAGAAAGTACAATGCTATCCATATTAGAGAAAATAGATTATTTAAGACATAGTATAGAAAGGATTAGCGAAAAATTAGAATCTATAGATAGGGCAATGGAGGGACTGAATGAAGTAGAAAGACTAGTAATAGAAAAAAGATATATAGAAGGACTGCAATGGTGGCAAGTAGCCTATTTAGTCAAATATAGCGAAGTTCACAGCAAAAGAATAAGAAAAAAAGCTATAAATAAATTAGTAGTAGGAATATATGGAGAGAATGATACGAATATGATACCTTTTGAGTCAAAATAGGTGGTATTATAGTAGCATGAGATTATGTCTCAAATACAAGTTCATTATAACTAGATAGAACAGTAGTATACTGTGAAAATATCCTCTAGAAAAAAATATAAAAATAAGTAAGCTGATGGAGAAATCTATCCGCTTATTTTATTTTTGTATTCAAAAAGATATTATCATAATTAAATTAAAGGAGGGAGAATCATGATCATAGGAGAATATATAAGACAAACAGATATAGACGCATACAACAAATTAATGCAGACAGATGAGAAAGATATAGATAAGGAAAAGAAAGAAATCAAGATAGGGGATAGTATAGAAAATCTAATGAAATCTGATAGCTACTGTAGAAAGGGTAGGAGGATTAAACAAAGGGGATGGAGTTAAAGGATGCATAAAGAGATTTAGAAACTATTAATAAAGTTGCTGTATATTATGTTATGGATTTGTATGAAGTGAAGATGAAATTACAATTACTTCGGGAGGAATACCAGAAATGGCATAGTTAAATTCTGATTTGGCTGATTATGTAGAAGTATAAATGAAAGTGGGAATACAGATAGGGCTGCAACTGATGAAATTAATTTATAAAAAATGATTTTAAATTGAAACGCAGATCGGGAGGTAGAATATGGAACAATGTAAATGTACTAAAGAGGGAGAAATAGCCACATTAAAAGTAGAAAACAAGACAATTTTTAAAGAGATAGATAATCTGAAAAATATACAAAATACTATATTAGAATTATCTACAAATATAACTAGACTTGTGGAGCAGATGAGAGAAACAAAGGAAGATGTGAAAATCATTAGAGATGATTTAGATGAGATTAAAAAAATCCCTTCATCTGATCTCCAATATTATAAGAAATTAATTATAGGCGGAGTTATTACAATAATGCTAGGTTTTTTAATAGGTAAGTTATTGTAGGGAGTGATATATTGGATAATATTAAATTAGTAGAGCATTGTAAAATAGCAGAGAAAGAGAAATGGGGCTATGTCTATGGTACATTTGGTACTGTATTAACAGAGCCTTTATTGCAGCAGAAGTTAAAACAGTATCCAAGTAAAGTTAAAATATATGAATCTTTTATTAGAGAAAACTGGATGAATAAGAGGATTGTAGATTGTGTAGGACTTATTAAATCTTTTCTTTGGTGGAACGATGGAAACATCAAATATAATCTAAGTGAAGATAAATCAGCTAATGGAACTTATAATTTGGCAAAGGAAAAAGGTCCTATACCTACAATTCCAGAAATGCCTGGAATATGCGTATGGAAGGATGGACATATAGGAGTATATATCGGTAATGGAAAAGTAATAGAAGCAAGAGGAACTAAACAAGGAGTGATCAAATCTCCTCTAAAAGGTAATTCTTCAGTTAGATGGACCCATTGGTTTAAACACCCTTATATTCACTATATATCTTCAAGAGAAACTATAGAAGTAAACATCAATGGTAGAAAATTGAATCTGGAAGGTTATTTAGAAGATGGAATCAACTATATTAAATTAAATGGCAGTGATATACCGATCAGAACTATCGGAGAATTATTAGGATTTAAAGTATCTTGGGATGATAAAGATAAGTTGGTGGTAATGGAATGAATAAGTTGTCTACAGATGAATTAGATAAGATAAAGAAAATATTAGTGCTAGAAGAAAAAATAAAAGCAAAACAAAGTTTTCCAAAAAGATAGTAACATTAATAATTGTAATGAATATCTTATTTACTACTATAGTTTTCTTATACTATAAGACTGGTTCAGAACCTTCCATACTTATAGAAAAATGGTTTAAATTTACTGGAACAGAGCTTATTGCCATGACAGGTATAAAAATAGTTGATATTTTTAAGGAGGGATTTGGTAAAGATGAATGAAGGGATGATTAAGATAATATTGGGTTTAATTGGATTATTAGGCACCATTATAACTTATTTATTAGTGCCTTATCTTAAATCCAAGACCACAAGAGAACAAAGAGAAAATGTTTATTTTTTAGTTACTCTTGCAGTTCAAGCAGCGGAACAGATTTACGGATCTAAAACTGGAAATCAAAAGAAGGAATATGTTATTAATTATTTGAATAGTCATGGTATAAGTGTATCTGTAGAAGATTTAGATATGATGATTGAGGCAGCAGTAAAGGAACTTAATATTATACAAGAGAAAGCCTTGGAGTAATCTAAGGCTTTCTCTTGTATAAATAGTATAATTATAACTTTTTAACAATTAGATCATTATACTTACTAATAGCAATATTAAGTTCTTGACTAGCTTTAATGATTTCCGAATCTTGTAGATTGAAATTTTTCTTCTCAATTAATTCATTTAAGTTCTTCTTTAATGTATCTATATCTTTAAGTAATTCTTGTATCTCAGACAAAATTAACACCTCCTGCATATTAGGATGTGTTAAAAAAAATTAAATATAATGGGAAATAATTGAAAATAAAAGCTAATATTATATGCTACAGATATTGCACAGTATAATTATTAAAAGATAAAGCAACATTATCCAATAAATAATGTAACCATATCAATATGAAATACTCAGATAAAGTCTACAATATTAAATAAATAAAAAAACTAAAAAAGATATATAGTTTTTCTAAAAAGCATATAAGAATCAAAATTAATAATATAACCTATTTCACCAGAAATTGACAAATTCCTCCTTTACACAGAACTAACGTTCATATATAATCAATTAAAGGGGGAATTTACATGCTAACTGAAAGAGAATCACAAGTATTAAATATAATATTAGATTATGTAAAGGAGAATGGATATGCTCCTAGCGTTAGAGACATATGTCAGCTAATAGGACTTAGTTCTCCTAGCACAGTACATAAATATTTAAAAAATCTAGAATCAAAAGGATTTGTAGAGAGAAAAGGAAGCTCTCCTAGAGCATTAAAAGTACTAAATAAGAATTAAATTGATAGCTATTTAATAAAACAGAAAGGACCATTAAGGTCCTATTTTTTTGTTGAAAATTATTAATATTTACGTGCCACTTGAGCCGATTTTAATAAATTATATCCAAATATACACAATTCAGAAAAACATAAATGGATATTTTACAAGGTTACAAAGGTATACCAAGACGTAAAATGGTCGGGATGACTGGATTTGAACCAGCGGCCCCAAGTCCCCCAGACTTGTACGCTACCAAACTGCGCCACATCCCGCTAGATTTTATTATACTAAATATTATTTTAGAGATAACATTTTTATTATACTCTAAAACTTCTTATATTGCAAATATATTACTAAAACTTCTATATTCAACATCCATTTACATAGAATTACATAAAAATACATAAAAAATCAGTACTTAATATTCATAATTTGATTTCGTAAAGTAGTTTAAAACAGCATATAGTTATGTTATACTATTAATATGTTTAAGATTTTGGAGGTGTAGGATTGTTATATTATTTACGAATCATGCTAGTATTACTATTTATAGCAAGTATATTTGGATATATATTTGTAATATTAAAAGAAAAAATCTATTTAAAAAATAATATAATAATAATTGATAAAAAAGTAGTTACACAAGAACATTTAAATGAGGCAGATATGAAAGAATTTATTTTAGATGGATTAAGAGTAAAGGCTGGAGATGAGATTAGGGTTATTACAAAAGAAAATAAGAAGTATAATGGAATACTTTTAGGAGCGAAGAAAAAGGATAAATCCATATTGATGGTTACACATAGAGATGAAATAAAACTTTTCGCAATTGACAATATTTTGAAATTTAAGGTAGTAAGCAAGTATGGAAAGTTTTTTAATTAAGGGTGAAATATATGTCTTATGAGAAAAGAGAAAAAAATAGAAGGAAAAGAAGAGTTTTTCGTACTGCAATTATATCATTTGTCCTTATATATTTAATATTTAGAGCAGTTCCTTCTTTACTTGCAAGCAATGCAAAAACAATATTACCTGAAAAGGGGACTTTGATAGAAAAACTTTCTACTCAAGGCTTTGTGATAAAAAATGAGACAGTGATTAAATCAACTAGCAATGGTGAATTACAAACTTCTTCTACGGAGGGACAACGATTATCTGCAGGTGTTGAGGTTGCTAGTGTTAACTCTTTAAATGATACTTCATCACTAAAGGAGGAACTTTCCCAACTAGAAGAATCGATTTCTGCTTTAGAAAAGTCTGAAATTGAAACTAAGATTATATTAAATGAAAAAGAAAAAATTCTAGAGATGAAGGATTCCTTAGTTAATGAATTACAAAATGCAATTGCTACAGGCAATTTTGACGAAATTTATTTATTAAAGAGTCAACTTTCTTTGTATGATGAAAAAAATAAAGATATTTCTTTTTCTAATACATTAGTAGGACAAAGTATTGAAAATTTAAAATCAAAAAGAGATAGTATTAATTCAGAAATTAAGAGTAACAATATAAAATATTATTCTAGCCATGGAGGAATCATATCTTATGTGGTGGATGGCTATGAAGAAAATTATTTACCTAAGGACTTTGAAAACTATACTTATGATAAATTAGTTTTAAAGGAATTAAAAGATGCGGATATAAAAACAAAATCAGCTATAACTGTAGGTGAACCTATTTATAAAATCATAGATAATTTTGAATGGTATATTGCTATGAAAATAGAGGACTTAAAACAGATTGAAGGCTTTCAAGTTGGAAACAATATTAAAGTCACACTAGAAAAGGACAAGCGTGAGCTTAAGGCCAAAATTGTATCGATTAATCCTTCTGATAAAAAAGGTGTTGTTGTAGTAAGACTTAACACTATGCTACATGATTTTTATAATATTAGATTTCCTAAGGTAGATATTATAAAATCTAAAAAAGAGGGATATAAAATACCTACAAAATCAATTGTAGATAAAGATTCTATAAAAGGGGTATATATTAAGGACAAAAGTGGTATAGTGAAGTTTAGACCTATTATTATCATTGGTGAAGATGATAATTATACTTATGTTGATATAGGTGACAATAGTGGAAATATTACAATAGAAGGTCAAAAACAGCCAGTAAAAACTATAACTTTATTTGATGAGATATTTTTAAATACTATTAATATAAAAGAAGGACAAATACTTAATTAAGATGGAGGGGATGAAAATATCTATTCAAAGTAACATAATCATGATAGAAGAAAATATGGAAAAAGCTTTAAAGAAATCTGGTAGAGAAGGCGAAAAGGTTGAACTAATAGCTGTTACTAAGACTATAGATATCGATAGAATAAATGAAACCATTAGAGTTGGCATTTCTAATATAGGCGAAAATAAAGTTCAAGAACTAGAAAAAAAATATGACTTAATTGGTGATACAGTAAACTATCATATGATAGGACACTTACAAACCAATAAGGTCAAAAATATTATTGGAAAGACTAGACTGATACATTCTTTAGACAGATTATCATTAGCAAAAGAATTAGATAAGCGTTCGAAGAACAATGCTATAGTAACAGACGTTCTGATACAGGTTAATGTAGCTGAAGAAGAAAGCAAATTTGGTCTTAAAGTAGAAGAAGTTTTATACTTTATTGAAGAAATCTTAGATTTCAAAAATATTAAAATTAGAGGGTTAATGACAATTGCCCCTAATACAACAGATGAGATCCTTTTAAGAAAGATCTTTAGAACTTTGTATAATTTAAAAGAGAATATAAAAAATAAAAATTATGAGAATTTATCTATGGATTATTTATCCATGGGGATGACAAATGATTATGAACTAGCAATCGAAGAGGGCTCCAATATGATTAGAGTTGGTTCTGCCATTTTCGGTAAAAGAAATTATTAGGAGGGATATAATGAGTAATTTTATGGACAAAATTAAGTATTTCATAGGTGTACAGGACTTAGAAGATGAAGAAATGAATGAAGATTATGAAGAATACGAAGAAGATTATGATGTGGCAGTACCTACTAAAACAAAAAAGTTAAATAATAAAGTTGTAAACATCCATACTAATAGTAACATGAAAATTATAGTACATGAACCTCTTAGCTATGATGAAGCGCCTAGCATAATAGATGATTTAAAATCTAGAAAAACAGTTATTGTAAATTTAGAACAATTAGATAATAATATTAAGAGACAGATATTTGATTTTATCAGTGGCGGTCTATATGCTTTGGAAGGTAACATTCAAAAGGTTACAAAAGACATTTTTATTTTTGCACCTAGTAATGTAGAAATTGATGGATTGAAAGATGAACTTAAAAGTAAAGGTATATTTTCTTGGTAGAAAAAGGAGTAGATTATATTAAATGTTACTGTTATATAGGTCAATTATAATATTACTTAATTTAATAGAAATACTAATTGTAGTTAGGATTGTACTTTCTTTCCTAAATATTCATAGTGAAAATCTTTTTACTCGATTAGTTTATGAATTAACAGAACCTGTACTTGGACCCGCGAGGCAATTAATTGCAAAACTAGGATTAAATACTGGTATTTTTGATTTTTCGCCTCTATTAGCCATTCTTTTTTTAAGAGTAATATACAGTATTGCTAGCAGAATATTACTATAGATAGGTATTAAGATGAAAATTGATAAAGATAAATATACTTCTCATATAAAAGACAATGATAAGATTATAGATATGAGAAGAATTATAGACAAAGTTGAGATAGTAATGAATAATCACTCCTGTGAATCTACAGATTTTCTTGATCCATATGAGAGATTATTAGCCAAATCAATTCTTAATAGATTTGATGAAATAGATTACTTAGAAAATGGTGGAACTATACAGGCTGAGAGACAAATAATAACTATTTATCCTAGCTATTATGATCCTGATAATCTCCCTCAGAAAATTACTGCTTTAAGGATATATGGCGATTTAGATGGATTATCTCATAAGGATTTTTTAGGGGCAATACTTAATTTAGGTATAAAGAGGTCAAAAATAGGGGATATTTTAGTACATGGAGATTATACAGATGTAGTAATAAAAAAGGATATAGGAGACTTTCTTTTATTCAATCTAGAAAAAGTAGCAAATAAGAAGGTCAGAATAGAAGAAAAATCTTTGAATTCTATATCTTCTGTTGAAATTTTATACAAGGAAATAAATAAAACCTTGTCTTCCTACAGGCTTGACGTATATATTAGCTCTAGTTATAATTTATCAAGGCAAGAAAGTATGGATATAATAAAATCGGGATATGTGAAGGTTAACTGGGAACCTATAGATAAGCCTGCTAAGGAATTAGAAGTTGGAGATGTAATTTCTATTAGAGGATATGGACGTTCTATTCTTCACTCTGTTGAGGGATTAAGTAAAAAGGGGAAAATAAAAGCTACTATAAGAATATTAATTTAGATGGAGTGAGACAAATGATTACACCACTAGATATACAAAATAAGGAGTTTAAGAAATCTTTAATAGGCTATAATACACGAGAAGTTGATACTTATTTAGATTCTATCAATGATGATTATGAAAAGCTATATAGGGAAAATATTGAGCTCAAAGATAAGATAGGGATATTAACTGACCAAATTAGACAGTATAATAATCTGGAAGAAACGTTGAAAAGTACATTAGTAATTGCTCAGAGTACAGCGGATGATGTAACCAGTGCTGCGAGAAAGAAAGCTGAGCTAATAATTGAAGATGCTGAAATTCAGGCTAAGAATAGAACTAATGAAGCACTTAATGAAGTTAGAAATATAATGAAAGAGTATGACTATTTGAAAAAAGAGATTTTTATTTTTAAAACTAGATATGAATCTTTTATTAAAGCACAACTTATTTCTATAGAAGAATTCTATAAGGATTATGAGAATAAAAATCAAGCTAAAAATATAGATGTTGACGAAGAATCCATAGATGAAAATTTAGATGAGATTGACCATTTAGGGGCATAATAGCCTCTTTTTTTCTTTAATTGGAAATTTATAATTTACATGAAAGTAGTTGGAGGAATTTAAATGACTAGAAGTATTGAAATAGATAGTGAAATTTGTATTGGAGATGGTTCCTTTACGATTATTGCAGGTCCTTGTGCAATAGAAGATTATAGACAAATGGAAGATATTGGTAGATTTCTATCTGATTTAGGAGTTAAGATATTAAGAGGTGGTGTTTTTAAACCAAGGACTAGCCCTAATTCCTTTCAAGGATTAGGATTAGAAGGATTTAAAATTTTAAATGATATTAAAGCAAAATATAATTTCAAAATAATTTCCGAAATAATGGATCCAAGAGATATAGAAGAATCACAGAATTACATTGATATTATTCAGATAGGTTCTAGAAATATGCAGAATTTTTCATTGCTAAAAGAAGTTGGTAAAACTCATAAGCCAGTAATGCTAAAAAGAGGAATGAGTGCCACTATTAAGGAATGGATTATGGCTGCGGAGTACATTAGAATAGAGGGTAATGAAAAAATCATCTTATGTGAAAGAGGAATTAGAACATTTGAAGATTACACTAGAAATACATTAGATTTAATGAGTATTCCTATATTAAAGGAAAATACAGACTATCCAATATTCGTAGATCCATCTCATGGTACTGGTAGAAGGGAATTGGTTTTTCCAGCATCGAAGGCTGCAAAAGCTTTAGAAGCAGATGGTATAATAGTAGAAATACACCCAAATCCAGATAAGGCTTTATCAGATGGATTTCAATCTCTTGACTTTGAAAGATTTAAGGATCTATATAAAAAGCTAACATAAATATCATGATAATTTTGAAATAATGTAATTTTATTCTATCTTAAATTTTGAATGTTTATTGCTCTGCTGGATATATTATTAATCAAGACATAATTTATCATTGCAAGATTGGAGGAAGCTATGGATAAGAATAAACTTCATTATTTTAGAAAAAGATTATTAGAGGAGAAGAAAAATTTATTAAAAACATTAGATAATATGAATAATATGGAAGAATACGGTTCCATGGATGTATACTACAGTGAGTTATCTAATTATGATAATCATCCTGCTGATATTGGTACTGAATTATTCATGATGGAACAAGATAATGGATTTAAAAATAGAATGAAAGATACCTTATACGAGATAGATAGTTCTTTAGAAGATATTAAAGATGGTAGTTATGGACTTTGTAAGAAATGTAAGAGCAAAATCAATGAAGAAAGGCTTGATCTTATACCTTATTTAAAGAATTGCATAGAATGTGCTGATAGTATTACGATTACACAGAATACTAGAATGGATAATAGACAATTTGTCCCTATAGATGAAGAACATAATTCATTTAGTGATACTACAGAAGATATGGTAGAGTTCGATAGGGAAGATGCCTATCAAAAAGTGGCATCATTTAATATGGTTCCTGATGACCCATCATTTACCACTGGTGATCACCTGGGGATTATGGATGAACAGGATGGTGACGGCGGTGATGGAGTTGAGGAAGTTGAGAATATATCTCAAGAATATTATGATGATACTTTAAAATAAAAAATCTTCTATCGCAGTATTACAAGATAGCCTTTTGATTCTATATGCCGAGTTCTTGTTAACAAGATAATAAAGTGAAAACTTTTTATAGATTAAAAAACCTCTGGATAGTATTCAGAGGTTTTTTTAATCTTCCTAACTATTGATATTAATATAATAATAATATAAAATAGAATGTATACTTAAATGACTAGGAGGAATCAAATTTGATATTTATTTTATCTGCTGTTATTATTTTATTAGATCAACTTAGTAAATTTGCTGCTATTAAGTATTTAAAGGGTTCAGCTTCTTATAATATAATTCCTAATTTCTTTAGATTATCTTATGTTGAAAACTTTGGTGCTGCTTTTGGGATTTTACAGAATAAGAAAATATTTTTTATTATTATAACTTGTATAGTAATATTTTCTCTTTCTTTTTTTCTAATAAAAAATTATTATAAATTAAATATATTCATGAGACTAGGACTTGGAATGTTCTTAGGAGGTACCATAGGTAATTTTATTGACAGAGTTAGATTCGGTTATGTTGTAGATTTTATTAGCTTTAGGTTGTTTAACAAGTTTGAATTTCCTGTTTTTAATATAGCAGACATTTCTATAGTGGTAGGAACCTTTATAATATTAATTTTAGTACTATTTGATAAGTATGAGGGGTTATAATGGATATTGTTGAATTTTATGTTGATGAAGATGACAATGAAAGATTAGATGCCTATCTTGCAAAAGAATTAGATGAAATCTCTAGATCTTATATACAGAAACTGATTAAAGAAGATCTAGTCTATGTGAATGATAAGCATGTGAAATCTAGTTATTTAGTTAAAGAGGGAGATTATATAAAGGTAAACCTTCCTAGCCCTAAGAAACTGGAAATTATCCCTGAGGATATACCAATAGATATAGTCTATGAAGACGAAGATCTAGCTATTATTAATAAGCCTCAGGATATGGTTGTTCATCCTGCACCAGGTAACTATACTGGAACCTTAGTTAATGCATTATTATTTCATATTGATAATTTATCCTCTATAAATGGCATTATAAGACCTGGCATAGTCCATAGATTAGATAAAGATACCTCTGGACTATTAATTATAGCTAAAAATGATAAGGCGCATAGAATTTTATCAGAAAGTCTTAAAGAGAGAAATGTTAAAAGAGTTTATATCTCCTTAGTTCATGGAATACTCTCTAATGATGAGGGAACCATTAATGCACCTATAGGAAGACATGGAACTGATAGAAAGAAAATGACAGTAACTCAGAAAAACAGCAAAGAGGCCATAACACATTATAAAGTATTAGAAAGATATAACAATTACTCTTTAGTAGAAGTTAATCTAGAAACAGGAAGAACTCATCAAATAAGAGTACATATGGCTTATATTAATCATCCTGTAGTAGGGGATCCTGTATATTCTAAAGGAAAAAATGAATTTGGATTAGATAAACAAATGTTACATGCTTATAAATTGGGCTTTTCTCATCCATCAACAGGAGAACATATGGAGTTTCAAATTGATTTGCCTGAGTATTTTAAGAATATTTTAAATACCTTAGAAACCAAAAGGAAGCAGGGATGAATATGAATGTCAAAGCAGTGATTTTAGATGAAAAAGCTATACAAAGAGCAACAACCAGAATAGCTAATGAGATAATTGAAAGAAATAAAGGGATTAAAGATATTGCTTTGGTCGGAATTAAGACTAGGGGATGTCCTTTCGCAGAGAGATTGGCTAAGAAAATTGAAGAGATTGAAGGAGACAGTATTCCAGTATTTTCTCTTGATATTACTTTATACAGAGATGATTTAACAGAAATTAGTGAAGAACCGATAGTCAACGATAACGTGGATATAAATATTGATGGTAAAATAATTATTCTTGTAGATGATGTTATATATACTGGAAGAACTGTTAGAGCTGCTTTAGATGCTTTAGTAGATAAAGGAAGACCTTCTAGAGTACAATTAGCTGTTTTAATAGATAGAGGCCATAGGGAGCTTCCAATTAGGGCTGACTACGTAGGTAAAAATGTTCCTACATCTAAATCTGAGAATGTAAAGGTAAATTTTAAAGAAATTGATGGAATAGATCAAGTGTTTATAATTAGTTAAAAAGGTAAAATCCTAGGATTCTACCTTTTTAATATTATCTACTAATTCTCTAGAAGGATTGATAATCATAGTTTTAAAGTTTTCATATATTACCATTCCAGCTTTAGCATTTTTAGGTTTCTTGACGTTTTTTCTCTCTGTATAATCCACTGGTACATGATTTGAGTTTTTCCCTTTACTATAATATGCGGTTAATATCGCCGCCTCTTCTAAAGTAGAATCTGGAATAGCTTTACCTTCTTTGCCTATAATCACATGACTGCCTGGCATATTTTGAACATGCAACCATAAATCATCTTTATGAGATAAACGAAGTGTTAAATAATCATTTTGCTTGTTATTTTTTCCTACGTAAATATTAAATCCATCTTTTGAAATATAATGAAGAGGCTTAGAAACTGAATCCTCTTTTTTCTTTTTCTTTTTTAGAGAACCTTTTATATAACCTTCACTGATTAATTCCTCTTTAATTTCATCTAACTCTTCAATTTCAGTTGAATTTTCTATACTCATAAGTACATTTTCTAGATATGAAACCTCATCTTCTGTCTCAGGTATTTGTTCTAACAGTAACTGATGGGCATTTTTCAGCTTTGAATATTTTTTATAATATTTCTGAGCATTTGCTACAGGAGATAGTTTTATATCAAGAGGAACATTTAGCTTATTCATATTTTCATCATAGAAATTTTCAAGTTCTATATTATTTGCTCCCCTAGGGACAACGTGAAGGTTAGCAGATAATAAATCAGCATAAATCTTATATCTTTCCCTATCTTGACTTTCTAGTAATTCTTCTTTTTGTTTTCCTAACTTATTTAATGTTCTATCTAATTTTACCTGAATTGATTTCCTAATGGATTGTGATTTCTGACTTATTCTATCTATAATATCTTTCCTACGATAGAAATTATCTAAGAGTTTTGATATGGAATCAAATGAAAGCTTATTTTCTACTCCGAATTGATTAAGATCCATGGCGTGAAAAGCTACTATTTCAGCTTTATTATTATTTAAGACTGAAATAGGTGTGAATTCTTCCTTAGATATTTGATTCATAAATTTATTAAAAGAAAGATATAAAGTATTTTTATCTTTTTCATACATACTACCAAGATTTCTATCTATATCTAAATTTGCATCAAAGCATATCTCTCTACTTATTAATGGACTTAATCCTAGATAGCTAAAATAAAGAAATTTAAAACAAGGTAAATTTTTGTCTGATGAATTCATAATGTCAAAGAAAACTTCTTTTGTAATATCTAAAGGATTAACCTTATCCTGTAGTGGCGGATATTCATAAACCATACCTGGCAATATCTGTCTAACTCTACTCATATCTTCATAAACTCTCTTTACTGAGTCTATTATTTTAAGTGAAGATTTATCTGCTAATACAATATTGCTATGTTTGCCCATTATTTCAATGATTATTCTTTTTTCTGTAGGTTGACCTAGTTCATCTATAGCTGATATATCAATAAAAGCTACTCTATCCAAGCTAAACTGCTCAATATTTAATATTATTCCTCCAATAAGGTGTTTTCTTAGAAGCATACAAAACATAGGTGGTTCAGGAGGATTTTTCTTAGAATAATCTGTTAAATAAACTCGTGGATTATTACTACTAGCAGACATTATTAATCTATAATTAATCCCCTTATTATGAATATGGATTAGAATTTCATCTTTCTCCTGCTGATAAACTTTATCAACTCTTCCTCCCACTAATTTTTCTTTTAATTCTTTAACAACTGCTTTTGTTACAATACCATCAAATGCCATATTAATTCCTCCAATATTAACTAAGACTACTAAAAGTATACCACTATATTAAGAAATAATAAACTAAAAGGAATTAGAAAGAGAATATTAAAAATTTGTAATATATAGTAGATTAATATTAATATAAGATATATAATACTTAACTGTAATACAATAAGTGGTGAAAGAGAGGTGTTTATTATGATTAAGAGTATGACAGGTTTTGGTAGAGGTGAATTTAGTAACGAATTCTATAATTTTAGGGTGGAAATAAAGGCTGTTAATCATAGATACAATGATATTATAGTCAAAATGCCTAGACATATTGCATATTTAGAAGAAAAAGTTAAAAAAATTATAAAAACGGAAATTAGTAGAGGTAAGATTGATGTATATATCAATCTAGATTATATAAATGAATCAGCTATAGAAATTAAAGTAGATATTCCTTTGGCAAAAACCTATAAATCTGCTTTAGAAGGGTTATGTAAAGAACTGAATCTAGAGGATAATGTTAGATTATTTAATATACTAGGTTTATCTGAGATCATAAAAACAGAAAGAAAAGAATTAGATGAAGATACTGCATGGACTTGTCTAAAAGAAGCATTAAATGTAGCCCTTAGAGATATTATGGGTATGAAAGTAGTAGAAGGGCAAGAGTTAAAAAATGATATGATTTCAAAATTAAATAGAATTGAAGCAATAGTATTGGAAATAGAGAAAAGGTCTCCATTAGTTGTATTGGAGTATAAAGATAAGTTAAAAGAAAGAATTAGCGAGTTGCTTGATAAGGACATTAGTATAGACGAGGATAGAATTACTTCTGAGGTAGTAATTTTTGCAGATAAGAGTAATATTAATGAAGAGATTGTAAGGCTCAAATCTCATGTAAAACAATTTTTATCTATATTGGATGAAAAAGATTCAGTGGGAAGAAAGCTTGACTTTTTGATTCAAGAAATGAATAGAGAAATAAATACAATTGGGTCAAAAGCAAATGACATGTTGATTTCTCAAAATGTGGTAGAAATAAAATCAGAATTAGAGAAAATAAGAGAACAAGTTCAAAACGTTGAGTAGTTAGGGAGGATGATTATGTCAATAAAATTAATTAATATTGGTTTTGGAAATATTGTCTCAGCCAATAGAATAATCGCTGTGGTCAGCTCTGAATCTGCACCTATTAAAAGATTGATTCAAGAAGCTAGAGATAATGGACTTTTAATAGATGCAACCTATGGAAGAAGGACTAGAGCAGTTATAATTACAGATAGTCAGCATGTAATTTTGACACCTGTTCAGCCAGAGACGGTTGCAAATAGATTTCATGATAAAGAAGAACATACTGAATAATTAATATAGAAAGTTGGAGATACAAATGTCAAAAGGTTTTTTACTTATTATTTCAGGTCCTGCTGGTACTGGCAAAGGTACCGTATGTAAAGCATTATTAGAAAGAAATAAAGATATAATATATTCTATTTCTGCAACTACAAGAAAACCAAGGGTTGGAGAAGCGGAAGGTGTTAATTACTTTTTCATAGATGAAGAAGAGTTTAAGAGGATGAAGAAGAATGATGAATTTTTAGAGCATGCCTATGTACACACCAATTATTATGGAACCCCTAAGAAATTTGTTATGGATGAAGTCAACAAAGGGGAGATTGTTTTGCTTGAAATAGATGTACAAGGAGCTTTGCAAATTAAGAATAATTACTCTGAGGCAGTATTTGTGTTTCTTTTACCTCCAACAATGGAGGAATTGAAGAATAGAATAGTTAAAAGAGGAACAGAAACTGAAGAGGATATAAATAGAAGATTTGAAAATGCTTTTAAAGAATTAGACTTTGTAGGCAAATATGATTACTTTGTTGTAAATGACAAGATAGAAGATGCTGTATCAGATATTGAAGCAATAATAAAGGCAGAAAAATTAAGGGTAAAGAGACATTCTGATATTAAAGATAAAGTTATTTCACAGGGAGGTAAATAATATGTTAAATCCATCTTTTAATGAATTAGGGAAAAGGGGAGATAGTAGGTATACACTGGTTATGCTTACGGCTAAGAGGGCTAGAAAAATTATTGAAGGAGCTGAGCCACTGGTTGAAACCAATTCTAAAAAACCAGTGAGTATTGCTTTGGAGGAAGTTTTAGAAGGGAAAATAACTTATACTAGACCACCTATAAATAGTATAAAGTAGGAGGTAATTATATGCTAAAGGGTAAAACCATTGCACTTGGAGTTACAGGAGGAATTGCTGTATATAAAGCTGCTGATATTGTTAGTAGGTTAAAAAAACTCCATGCTAATGTTGAAGTTATTATGACAGAAGGAGCTACTGAATTTGTCACTCCCTTGACTTTTCAAACTATGTCGGGAAACGTAGTTCATAGAGAAATGTTTAGTGAGATCACAAACTATGATGTAGAACATATATCACTTGCACAAAAAGCAGATATTATTTTAATTGCTCCAGCAACTGCAAATACTATAGGTAAAATAGCCAATGGTATAGCTGATAATTTATTGACTACAGTGGTAATGGCCTCTACAGCTAAGATAATATTTGCACCTGCTATGAATACTAAGATGTATCAAAATCCTATTGTAAAGGAAAATATAAATAGGTTAAAAAGTCTTGGATATAGTTTTATTCAACCAGGAGCAGGACGACTTGCGTGTGGAGATTATGGTGAAGGAAAAATGGCAGAGCCGGTAGATATTGTAGAATATATTATTGATAGTCTTGTAGAAAAAGATCTATCTGGAAGGAAGATAGTTGTGACTGCCGGACCAACAATAGAACCATTAGATCCTGTTAGATATATGACTAATCATTCAAGTGGAAAAATGGGATATAGCATAGCTAAGGAAGCTGTATCTAGAGGTGCAGAAGTTGTGTTGATTTCTGGGCATACATCCATTACTCCGCCAAAAGAAGTTGAACTTGTCAAAGTAAAAACCACAGAAGATATGTTAAAGGCAGTTGCTAAGCATTTTGATTTCTGTGATGTATTAATAAAATCTGCTGCCCCTGTTGATTATAAGCCTGAGACTGTAAGTCCTATTAAGATAAAGAAAAAAGAAAATGAAGAAGATGAATTAATTATTAAATATGTTAAAAATCCAGATATAGCCGCTTACTTTGGTAAACAAAAAAAGCATCAGGTTATGGTTGGATTTGCAGCCGAAACTGATGATTTAGATAAATATGCACTGGAAAAATTAAAAAAGAAAAATTTTGATTTTATAGTAGCAAATGATGTAACAAAAGAAGGGGCAGGCTTTGATGTTGATACTAATATAGTGACTATAATTGATAATAAGGGTATAAAGACCAATTATCCAATGATGAATAAAAGAGAAGTTGCAAGAGTCATAGTGGATAAGGTAAAATATATATTAGATAATAAAAGCTAGATTGGACTATCTAGCTTTTAATATTCACATATAAAAGGAATGATTAAATTGAATAAGAAATATGCACAAATTATAGTAAATAATAGAGCATCACAGGTTGATCGACCATATACATATATTGTTGATGATGATTTAAAGGATGTTGTGAAAGAAGGCATGAGAGTAATAATTCCCTTTGGGAAAGGAAATAAATTGATAAAAGGAATTGTAGTTCAAATTATTGATTATTGGAATGATGGATATAGTTTAAAAAAAGTTGTTGATGTATTAGATGATAAGCCTTTAATCTCGAAGGAACTAATAGACTTAAGTACTTGGATGAAGGAATACTATTTATCATCCTATATAGATGCTTTTCAGCCGGTACTGCCTCCAGGAGACTTTAAAGAAGTGAATACATTTGTAGAGAAAGTAGAAGATTACTATAATAAGGATATAAATGAGGATGAATTAAAGATTATTTCTTATTTAGATATTAATGGAAAGATATTATTAGAAGATTTAAAGAAAAGTTTAAAGCTTCCTAATATTAATAAAACATTGAATTCTTTAGAAAATAGAGGGATTATAGAAACTACAATAGATATAAAAACAAAAATAGATAGGAAGTTGGAAAAATGGGTTAAACTCTTACAAAGAGAACTTTCTTTGCTAGAGATGTATGATAGTATTGGAACAAGAGCTGTTAAACAAAGAGAGATAATCCAGTTTCTTTATGAAGTAAAAGATATTTCTTTTAAGGAACTTTCAGAGAAGATGAATACAACATTATCTACAATAAAAGCAATAGAAAAGAAAGGATTATTAAAGATATATGAAAGAGAAGTTAATAGAGATCCAATAAAAAAGGATATTAGTGATTATAAAAAACATGATCTATCAGTTGCCCAAAGAAAAGTTTTTGATAGAATTGTAAGATCATTTAATAAGGAGAACGAGGAGAATAAGTTTTTAATTCATGGAGTAACAGGAAGTGGAAAAACAGAAATATACCTGCAGCTCGTTGAAGAAATGATAAAAAATGAAAAGGGTTCTATTATACTTGTTCCAGAGATATCCCTTACTCCTCAGACTATTGATAGGTTTGTTGGTAGGTTTGGAGATCTAGTAGCTGTATTACATAGTAGGTTATCTTATGGAGAAAGGTTTGACCAATGGAGAAGAATAAAAGAGGGGAAAGTTAAAATAGTTGTAGGTGCTAGATCTGCTGTATTTGCTCCTTTTAAAAAACTAGGACTTATAATTATTGATGAGGAACACGAAGCCACGTATAAATCATCTCAAAATCCTAAATATAATACTGTTGAAGTTGCAGCTAAAAGAGTTGATATTGAAAATGCATTTTTGGTCATGGGTTCAGCTACACCTTCCTTAGAAACTTACTATAATAGTTTAAATGGAAATTTAAGACTTCTAGAATTACAAGAAAGAGTAAATAAATATGCATTACCGGAAGTAATAGTAGTAGATATGAGAGAAGAGCTAAGTAATGGCAATAAATCTATATTTAGTAAAGAATTATATGATTCTATATGTGAAAATTTTAGAAATGGAAAACAAACCATATTATTTTTAAATAGAAGAGGGTTTTCTACTTTTGTATCATGCAGAAATTGTGGATATGTAGTAAAGTGCGATAATTGTGATATATCAATGACATATCATAGAAATATGAATAAATTAAGATGTCATTATTGTGGTTTAGCTATAAATCCTCCAAGCATTTGCCCTGTATGTAAATCTAACTATATTAAATATTTTGGTATAGGAACTGAAAAGGTGGAAGAACTTGCAAGAGAGTTATTTCCAAATGCTAGAATAGCTAGAATGGACATGGATACTACGACAGGAAAGGGAAGTCATGAATCAATTTTAGAAGATATGAAAAATGGTAAAATAGATATTCTAATTGGGACACAGATGATTTCAAAGGGATTAGATTTTGAAAATGTAACCTTAGTAGGTATAATAGCTGCTGATACTACTTTGAATTTGCCAGATTTTCGATCTCCAGAACGTGCTTTTCAATTGGTCACACAGGTAGCTGGAAGAGCTGGGAGGGGAGATTATAACGGTAAGGTTATACTGCAAACTTATAATCCCGAACATTATAGTATCCAATTTTCTAAGGAACATGATTATAAAAGTTTTTATAATACAGAAATATCCTTGAGACAAGAGTTTTTATATCCCCCTTTTTTAGACCTTATTAGTTTGCTTATATATGGAGAAAATAATAATAAAGTTGCATCTATAGCTAAGGAGGTATATAATTTACTTGTTGAAGAATCAAAGTGGATTGAAAGAGAAATATTAAATAATCATATTATTGGACCATATCCTGCACCTTTAGAAAAGATTAAAAATAATTTTAGATGGCAAATACTAATTAAATCTAAAAGAGAAAATATAAGTAGTTTAAAAACTCTTTTAAAAAGGGTATGTATAGACAATAAATATAAATTAAAAATAGATGATGTAAAATTTAGCATTGACATTGACCCAAATTCTATACTATAGGAGGAATATAAATGGCATTACGTGAAATAAGACTATATAATGATCCAATCTTGAGAAAAAAATCTAAGGAGATTACAGAAATTACAGATAGAATAAAAATTCTTTTAGATGATATGATAGAAACAATGAATGAGGCAGAAGGAGTTGGGTTAGCAGCTCCACAGGTAGGTGTTCTCAGACGTGTAGTAGTTATAGATGTAGGTGAAGGACCTATTAAATTGATAAATCCAGTTATATTGGAAACACAAGGTGAAGTAATAGATATAGAGGGTTGTTTATCTGTGCCCAACCGTTCAGGCACTGTAAATAGACCTGAGTGGGTTAAAATAAAATATATAGATATAGATGGAAAAGAGAAAACACTAGAGGGAAGAGGACTATTAGCAAGGGCTATCTGCCATGAAATTGATCATCTAGAGGGTATTTTATATACAGATAAAATAATTGAAGAAGTGGAAATAGAAGAAGATGAAGATTTAAGTAATGAGGTGTAAGTATGAAGATTGTATTTATGGGAACTCCTGATTTTGCTGTACCTACTTTGGAGTCCTTATTTTCAAAAGAATATTCTATAGAATTAGTTATAACACAAAAAGACAAACCTAAAGGGAGAGGAAAGAAAGTTCAATATACTCCAGTGAAGGAAAAGGCGTTAGAATTAGGATTAGAAGTTTATCAACCTGAGTCTATCAATGATATAGAAGCAATTAATACGATTAAGTCAATAAATCCAGACTTTATTGTTGTTGTTGCCTATGGACAAATATTAAAAACAAATATTTTAGAAATTCCTAAATATGGATGCTATAATGTTCATGCATCATTATTGCCTAAATATAGAGGTGCAGCTCCTATAAACTGGGCAATAATAAATGGTGAAAAAGAAACAGGAGTTACTATTATGGAGATGGAAGAGGGTCTAGATACTGGTGATATGGTATTGTGGAAATCAATTCAGATTAGTTCAGATGATGATGCTCCAAGTATACATGATAAGCTTTCTGAGCTAGGAGGAGAGCTAATAATAGAGGCCTTAGAGGGTATTAGAAATGGAGCATTAACTAAAACTCCTCAGAATCATAATTTATCAACATATGCTCATATGTTAGATAAGGATATGGGTAGAATAAATTGGAATGATAAAGGGGAAAATATCATAAATTTAATTAGAGGATTAAAACCTTGGCCTTCTGGATATACACAATATCAAGATGAAATTGTAAAGATACACAAAGCAAGTTTGACAGATAAAGTCAAAGAAGGAAATAATGGTGAGATAATAAAGGTAGACAAAGAAGGCATATATGTGAATACACAGGATAAAATTGTTATTTTAGAAGAAATTCAATTTCCTGGGAAGAAGAAATTAAAAGTAGAAGAATATTTAAGAGGAAACTCTATAGAAGAAGGTATTATTTTAAAGTAGATAAGAGAGGAGAATTGGAATGATAGGAAACTATTATGGTGGTGGATATTATAGTTCATGGATATTATTTGTTCTTCCTGCGATGCTATTTGCTTCCTATGCTCAGCTTAAGATTAGTTCAGCATTCAATAAATATTCTAGAATCTCTAGCGGAACAGGGTATACTGGTGCTCAGATTGCAAGGATGATATTAGATAGAAATGGACTCCACGATGTTAGAGTTGAGCAAGTAGGAGGAAAATTGACAGATCATTATGATCCTAGGACTAAAGTTGTAAGACTATCCAGTTCTATTTATGGAGGAAATAGTATTGCTTCTATGAGTGTAGCTGCCCATGAAGTAGGTCATGCTATCCAGCATGCTGAAGGATATTTTCCATTAATTCTTAGAAATAATATAGCACCGATTGCAAATATTGGTTCAAGGCTTGTATGGTTGTTTATTATTATTGGATTTGCAATATCTCCATTTTTCATCGAACTTGGAATTGCTTTATTTTTAGCTGTAGTGCTATTTCAAATTGTAACATTGCCTGTAGAATTTAATGCAAGTAGTAGAGCTTTAGTTCAATTGGAAAATGGGATTATGGAAAGAGATAAGATTAAACCAGCAAAAGACGTATTAAAAGCCGCGGCATTAACCTATGTAGCTGCAACATTAGTGGCTATTGGAGAACTTCTCAGGTTGTTGGCATTAACAAGTAGAAGAAGAGATTAGAAATTTGGGGGATAAGTCCCCCTTTTTTTTGAATATTAATAGAAAATACAGAGGTGTTAGAATGAATTTATCTGCTAGAGAAATAGCATTAAATATACTATACGAAATTTTTGAAAATGGAGCATTCTCTAATATAACTATAAAAAAACATTTAGTAGAAGGACTAGATCATAAGGAAGAGGGATTAATTAGAGAAATTGTATATGGAGTTTTGGAAAATGATATTTACATAAATTATATAATATCAAAAGCATCAAAAATAAAGTTGAAGAAAATTCATCCGGTTATTTTAACTATACTTAAGATAGGAGTATATCAGCTTATATTTATAGATAGAATACCTCCTAGTGCAGCAGTTAATGAATCTGTTAATTTAGCTAAGAAGCATGGGCATAAAGGGACTATTGGATTTGTAAATGGAATTTTAAGAAATATAAGTAGAAATAAAGATGAATTTATGAAAATAGAAGTGAAAGATAAGATAGATTATATTTCGATAAAATATTCTCATCCCAAATGGATGGTAAAAAGATGGATAAAAGATTATGGTGATGAATTCACTGAAGAACTATGTAGAAAAAATAATGAATCCCCTGAGTTAAATATACGAATAAATACTTTAAAGACTAATAAAGATGAGTTAAAAGAAAGATTAATAGATTATGGATTTATAGTTAAGGATGGTATCTATGCTAGGGACTCTTTAATCATAGAAAATCCTGTTAGAATAACTGAACTTCCCGAATTTAAAAAAGGACATTTTATTATTCAAGATGAGAGTAGTACCTTAGTGGGACAAATCATGGATCCTATTTCTGGAAGTACAGTTGTCGATCTTTGTAGTGCCCCTGGAGGAAAAGCAACACATCTGGCACAGATAATGAATAATAAAGGAAAAATATTGAGTAGGGATATTTATGAACATAAGATTAGGCTTATTGAAGAAAATGCAAGGAGACTCGATATTAATATTATTGAAACTTCTATTTCCGATGCAACTAAAAGAGATGAATCTTTAGTAAATATTGCAGATTATTTGTTATTAGATGCTCCCTGTTCTGGTCTAGGTCTAATTAAGAGGAAACCTGAGATTAAACGAAATAGAAGAGAAGAAGATATAGATGAATTAGTTAAGCTACAATATGATATTTTAAATAATGCAAAGGATTATTTAAAAATAGGTGGAATATTAATTTATAGCACCTGCACTATAGAAAAAGATGAAAATATTAATTTGATTAATAAGTTTTTAGAGAAAAATAAAAATTTCAAGCTAGTTAATATAGAAGATAAAATGAACAATAAACAGGATATAACAACTTTAAAAAGTGGATATATCCAGTTATTTCCTCATATTCACAATACTGATGGATTTTATATTGCAAAAATAATTAAAGAAAGATAGATATATATTTAATAATTATGTATAATATTATATTAGGATAGCATTGAGGTGATTATTTGAACAAGATTGAACTAAATAGTTTAACTTTGAAGGAACTGAAGAAATATATGATTTCTATAGAAGAAAAAGCCTTTAGAGGAGAACAAGTATTTTCATATTTTAATAGAAATAAAAAATTAGATATTGAAGATTTAAAGATATTACCTGAAAAATTAAGAAAGTATCTAATAGAAAATACAAAAATAAATAAGATAGACATTTACAAAGTCTTTGCTTCCAAAATCGATAATACCAAAAAATATTTATTTTCATTAGATGATATGAATATTATTGAATCTGTGGCTATGGAATATAATCATGGATTAACTGCTTGTATATCTACTCAAGTAGGTTGTAAGATGGGGTGTTCTTTCTGTGCTTCTACTAAAGAAGGGCTAATAAGGAATTTAACCCCGGCGGAAATGGTAAATCAAATCTATATGATGGAAAAGGATTTAGGAAAAAGTATTTCTAATATAGTATTAATGGGAAGTGGAGAACCTCTAGATAATTACGATAATACTATGAAGTTCATAGATATTATCCATGATGAAAAGGGTCATAATATTAGTTTAAGAAATATCACTTTATCAACTTGTGGTGTTGTTCCTAGAATTTATGATTTAGCCAAGGAAAATCTACCAATAACTTTATCTATATCCTTACACTCACCATTTGATAATGATAGAAAAAAAATAATGCCTATAGCTAATAGATATTCTATAGAAGAATTAATAAAGGCATGTAAATTTTATTCGGAAAAGACTAATAGGAGAATCACCTTTGAGTATACTTTAATTAACAATGTAAATGACAGAGATAAGGATATAAAAGAGCTAATTAAAATTCTTGAGGGTTTAAATTGTCACATTAACTTAATTCCCTTAAATCCCATTCAAGAATTTGAAAAGGACAGGCCAAGTAGAGAAAATATAGAGAGGGTGCAGGCAAGATTAATTAAAGCTAATATTGCTGTAACTATAAGACGAGAAATGGGTGGAGATATTAGTGCTTCATGTGGGCAGTTAAGGCGTGCTGTTACTCAAAGTAATGATAATAAAAGATTTTAATGGGGTGGTATTATGGTCATAGGTTCTATTTCTGATATTGGTAAGATTAGAGAAAATAATCAGGATGCTTTTTACGCATCTAAGGATTTATATTTTCCCTTATATATGGTGGCCGATGGAATGGGAGGACATAAAGCTGGAGAAGTAGCAAGTACTATGGCAAGAAGTATTATTGAAAGCAATTTTTTGAAGGCAAAAGATAATCTATTACATGAAAATATAATAATCAAGTTGATAAAAGAATCAATAGAAGAAGCTAATACAAAAATATATCTTAAGTCCCTAGAAGATGAAAAATATAAAGGTATGGGTACAACTATAACGTTGGCCTACATATTTAAGGATAAAATTTGTATAGGACATGTTGGGGACAGCAGAGCTTATTTAATTAGAGAAGGGAATATATGCCAAATAACGGAAGACCATTCCTTTGTAAATGAACTTCTAAAAACTGGTAGCATAACGAAAGAAGAAGCAAAAATCCATCCAAAAAGAAATATGATAACTAGAGCTGTTGGTTCTAGTAGTATTATAGAAATGGATTTGATAATTAGAGAATGTAATAAAAATGATATATTACTATTGTGTAGTGATGGCCTTTCTAATATGTTAAAGGAATTTGAAATTAGGGATGTTTTTATGGGAGAAAATGATGTCCAAAAAGCCTGTGAGACTCTGGCTACTATGGCCAACAATAAAGGTGGTTTCGATAATATTACCATAGTGGCTATTAAATTTAATTAGATGAGGTGAAAAGATGATAGGCAAGATTTTAGGTGGAAGATATGAAATAATAGAACAAATCGGAGGCGGAGGCATGGCTTTAGTATATAAAGCAAAGTGCCAGCTACTAGATAGGTTTGTAGCTATAAAGGTTTTAAAAGATGAATTTGTAAATGATGAAGAATTTGTTAGAAAGTTTAGAAGAGAATCTCAAGCTGCTGCTAGTCTTTCTCATCCAAATATAGTGAATATATATGATGTTGGTGTGGAAAGCGATGGAAATAATCAGATTTATTATATTGTTATGGAATATATAAAGGGCAAGACATTAAAAGAACTTATAAAAGAAAAAGGTAAATTATCTATAGAGAATGCATTAGATTATTCCTATCAAATAGCAGAAGCTTTACAACATGCTCATAAAAACCATTTAGTTCATAGAGATATAAAACCACACAATATTATGATTACAGATGATAATAGAGTTAAGGTTACAGATTTTGGTATAGCTAGAGCAGCAACAAGTTCTACAGTGACTACCACTTCTAATGTTTTGGGTTCTGTTCATTATTTTTCTCCAGAACAAGCTAGGGGAGGATATACTGATGAAAAGTCTGATATATATTCTCTTGGTATAGTTATGTATGAAATGGTAACAGGAAAATTACCTTATCAAGGGGAAAGTCCAATAACTGTTGCACTAAAACATGTTCAAGAAGATATAAAGCCTCCTAGAGAGTTAAACAGTCAGATACCTATAGGCTTTGAAAATATTATTTTAAGATGCGTCCAAAAAAGGCAGGCAGACAGATATAGCAATATTACTGAACTAATAAAGGATTTAAAAAAAGTAAGAGACAATATAGAGGATGCTGATTTTGAAGATATAAATGGTTATGATTCCCATACTAAAATAATTCCTATAGTTGATGTAGAGGATGATGAAATTGTGAAAAGCAAGAAACAGGTAAAAAGTACAAAGAAGACAAGTAAGAAGGATGGTAGCGGAAAAATTATTTTCTTAGGTATATTTTTGGCATTTCTATTGGCAACTAGTATTTGGTTAGGAGCCTATAAATTAAAAAGCTTCTTTATTAGTGAAGAAGTCACTGTTCCTAAAATAACTGGAATGCAAGAAGAACAAGCTAAAAAAGAAATAGAAGATTTAGGTTTGAAATTTGAAGTTGTTGGTAGAAAGAAAAGTAGTGAGTTCAAAGCTGGTGAAGTTATGACTCAAAACGAAGAAGAAAATGCTAAGGTAAAAAAAGGTTATACTATTGAAGTGACCGTAAGTGAAGGGGATAATCTTGTAAAAGTTCTCGATGTAGTAAATAGGGATTTAGCAGATGCAGAAGAAATTCTTAACGATGCCGGATTAAAGACAAAAGTAGACTATGAACATTCAGACACCATACCTGAAAATGTGGTGATTAGTCAAGATCCAGATAGTGGCTCTGTAGAACCAGGTACTAGAATTAAATTAGTTGTAAGCCAAGGGGAAGAAATAAAGCATGTAAATATGATAAAAGTAGTTGGACTTAATATTGAAGAAGCTAAAAAGAAAATACTTGATTTAGGCCTTGAAGTTGGGGATATAACACCTCAGCCAAGTGAAACTGTAGCTAAAGATCAAGTAACTTGGCAAAGTTATGTACAAGGAACAAAGTTAGAGACAAAGACTGCTGTTGATTTATTTATAAGTAGTGGACCGAGTGAGGAATCTATTAATAATGGAGAAGAAAATGATGTTAGTAATAAGGAGAGACCAATAACCTTCTTATTGACTCCATTGCCAGAGGTAGAAGAGACCACAATTAAGATACTAAGAACTCAAGATGGTATAACAGATATAGTATATAATAAAAAGCATAAGGCTACTGAAGAATCAGTTTATGAAACATTTAGTGGTAAAATAGGTGCTGTATTTGAAGTATACTGTAATGATACACTTGTGCATCAAAGGACTATAACTAAGGATGAATAGGGGGCTTTTATGGTAAATGGGATAATAATAAAAGGCATTGGTGGATTTTACTATGTAAAAACAGAATCTGGTATAGTAGAGTGTAGGGCAAGAGGTATATTTCGAGAGGAGAACTTAACTCCTCTCGTAGGAGATAAAGTAAAGATTAGGATAAGCGATGAAGATAATACAGGATATATTGAAGAAATATATCCAAGAACATCTCAGCTCTTAAGGCCACCAGTAGCAAATATTACTCAAGCTATAATAGTCATGAGCATAAAAAAGCCAGATGTTAATACTTGGCTATTAGATAGATTTCTTATAATGGCTGAGCATGAAAAACTGGAAATTATGATTTGTATAAATAAGTCTGATTTAATGCCAGAGAAGGCATTAGAACTGAAAACTATTTATGAAAATATAGGATATAGAGTGATAAATACTAGCGTACTAACGGGAATTGGTATTGATGAATTAAAAATTGCATTAGATAATAATATATCAGTATTTGCTGGTCCTTCAGGTGCTGGAAAATCATCTCTATTAAATGCAGTTAATAGGAATTTCAAGCTGGAGACTGGTGATGTAAGCACTAAGACTAAAAGAGGTAAACATACTACTAGACATGTTGAACTTTTAGAATTACACGATAATGCCTTTGTTCTTGATTCTCCAGGTTTTAGTTCTTTAAATATAGATTTTATTGAAGAAGAGATTCAATTAAAAAATTATTTTAAAGAAATATATAAATATGGAGAAAATTGCAGATTTATTAGTTGCTTACATGGAAATGAACCAGATTGTGAAGTGAAGAAACAAGTAGAAGAAGGAAATATTGCTAAGGAGAGATACGAAAATTATTTACTTTTCCTTGAAGAAATAAAAAACATTAGGAGGTACTAATATGGCTAAAATTGCGCCTTCATTACTTTCAGCAGATTTTGCTAATTTACAGGATGAAATAAAGAAAATAGAAAATGGTGGTGCCGATTATCTTCATTTAGATGTAATGGATGGTATCTATGTACCTAATATTACCTTTGGACCTCCAGTAATAAAGAAACTGAGGAAAATTACTAAAATCCCTTTTGATGTACATTTAATGATAGATAAACCTGAAAGGTATATTAAGGATTTTGTTGATGCAGGTGCTGATTTAATAACTGTACATCAAGAGGCAACTACTCATCTTCATAGAACTATACAGGAGATAAAATCCTATGGCATCATGGCAGGCGTATCACTAAACCCTGCTACACCATTAGAGTCTATAGAGTATGTTTTAGGGGATTTAGATTTAGTTCTTATTATGACAGTGAATCCAGGGTTTGGGGGACAATCCTTCATTGAGTCTATGAAGGGAAAAATAAAAAGACTAAGAAAAATAATTGATGAAAGAGAACTAAATATTATTGTTGAAGTAGATGGTGGAGTGAAATTAGATAATGCCAAGGAAATCTTAAATTGTGGTGCTGATTTATTAGTAGCAGGTTCAGATGTATTTGGAGCAGAAGATATAGAACATAGAACTAGACAATTTAAACAGTTGTAAATTAATAATTATATGCTATAATAGAATTAATTGAAGAAGATTAACACTAGGGGAGCCAATTGGCTGAGAGTGGATTTATCCCGACCCTTATGACCTGACCTAGGTAATGCTAGCGTAGGGAAGTGTGTATTAGCCTTTAAATACCCATTGCCTACGTTGGTAATGGGTTTATTAATTTAAAGGAGGAGAGTTTTTATGGTGAAAAGATGGGATGTAAAGATGTTGACAGAAGGTGGTATGATGATTGCTCTAGCTACTATACTAAGTTATATTAAAGTCTATGAGGCACCTATGGGAGGATCAGTTACTGCTGGAAGTATGATTCCAATTATTTTATTTGCCATTCGTTGGGGTTTAATACCGGGATTAGCCATAGGAAGTACTTATGGTATATTACAATTTATCTTAAAACCTTATTTCTATCATCCAATTCAATTTGTGTTAGACTATCCGCTAGCTTTTGGTTTGCTAGGTTTAGCTGGAATTGCATATTATATAAAGGACAAGAATTCTTTTAAAGGATATTTAAATGTTTTTTTAGCTGTATTTATAGGGATATTGGGAAGAATGATATCACATGTTTTATCAGGTGTAGTTTTTTTTGCTGAATATGCTGGAGATAAAAATCCTTGGATTTATTCAATTGAATATAATGCTTATTATTTAGTTCCAGAATTAATTATTTCTTGTATTGTAATCGCAATTATTTGGAAACCATTAAATAAGGCAATAAAAGCAAAATAAGAAAAACTTCTAAATGAAAATTAGCAGAAGTTTTTCTTGGTCACTGCATAGGTTACTTGCACAAAATCAAAGATTTGGACAATTTGCTTAAAATTCATTGACGGAAAGTTCTTAATACTATACTATTAACGTAGAACTTTCCTATTCGTTATAAAAAAGGATGATGTAAATGAAAGGGTTAATCATTTCAAGTGGGACTATTACAGATTATAGTATATTAGAGTTAGTAGTTAAGGAATCTGATTTTATTATATGTGCAGATGGAGGAATGAATCATCTTGCAAAAATCAATAAAAAGCCTAATTTAGTAATGGGCGATTTAGACTCTATTAGCGAATCTGCATTAAATTATATAAAAGATAACAATATAACTGTGGAAAAGTATTCATCTATTAAAGATGCAACTGATACTGCCCTTGCTATGGAATATTTAATAGATAAAGAGTATAAGGAAATTATACTAATGGGAGTGACAGGAACTAGACAAGACCATACCATGGCAAATATATTTTTGCTAAATACTTTACATGATAAAGGAATTAAGGGAAAAATCATAGATGATAATAATATTATCTATTTAATAGACAACTATATGGAATTACAGTATTTAGAGGATAAATATATCTCTATTGTACCAATAGTAGAAGAGGGAATAATTATATCTTTAAAGGGTTTTTTCTATAATTTAGATAGAGAATTTATTAAATTTGGATCTACCCACGGAATCAGTAACAAAATTATTGATGATATTGGAATAATTGAAATTCATAGAGGAAAAGCATTAGTATTTATTTCAAAAGATTAAAGCTTAGGATAATTATCCTAAGCTTTTTGTAACTATTTCTTTAATGTTTGAATACAATATAATAAAGTATTATAGGGGTGTTGATTATGAAGAGGTTTTACTATAGGTATATACAAAAAATGAGAAAAATAATAGGTATAACTTTAGCTGCAGTTGGTTTTTTAATAATTATTAAGTTTATACCTATAGAAGTACTTCTAATATTAATTGGAATCGGATTACTTATAATGGGAGCATTGATCCTAAAAATAAAATAAGGCTTACCATTTTTATATGGAAGCCTTATTTTATTACATAATTATAGTGCTCTTTCAACATATCCAGATCTTAAACATCTAGTACATACATTAACTTTTTTTGTTCCACCATTAACTACAGCTCTAACTGATCTAATGTTAGGTGACCAACTTCTTGAACTCTTTTTATTTGAGAAAGTAACTTTGTTACCAAATACTTTTCCCTTTCCACATACTTCACAAACTTTCGCCATGAAAAACACCTCCTTAATCTACTACTGAAAATACTTTAAAGTATATTTTCTACATTTCAATAATAACACATTATATTCTAACATAATAATTAGTAAAAATGCAACCAAAATGTATTATTATCTTATTATAATCATAGGATTTAGTTGAACTATTTTTACATTTAGGGTAAAATATAGAATATGGTATATTGAAAAGAAGGAGGCGATTATACATGCCAGCCAAGACCAATACAGAATATGGAGCAATTAGTATAGATGACAATGTCATAGCCACTCTTGCAGGAATATCTGCAATGGAGAGTTATGGTATAGTGGGTATGGCTTCAAAGAATGCGACAGATGGATTATTTGAGTTATTGAAATGGGACTATTTATCTAAAGGTATAAAGGTATATACAAAGGATGATAAATTGACTATTGACTTACATGTTATATTGGAATATGGTGTAAGGATTTCTGTAGTTGCTGAGAATATAATTGATAGGGTTAAGTTTAATGTTGAAAATTTAACTGGTCTAAAAATAGACAAAATAAATGTACATGTACAAGGAATAAGAGTTGAAAAGTAGTTTGAGGAGGTACTATAATTGAAAATTGAAATTCTAGATGGGGCAATGCTTAAAAAAGCTTTAGCTGGTGCAGCAAAGTTCCTAGAAGATAATAAAGAGGAGGTAAACTCCTTAAATGTTTTTCCTGTTCCTGATGGAGATACAGGTACAAATATGTCGCTTACAGTAAATTCTGCTATAAAGCAAGGACTTAACCTTCATGAAGATAGTGTTTCTAAAATAGCATTAGCCACTTCACATGGATCATTAATGGGGGCTAGGGGTAATTCAGGTGTTATTTTATCACAGCTTTTTCGTGGATTCGCAAATGGTTTAAATGGAAAAGATACTGCTGATGTTAGAACACTTGCTGAGGCTTTTAAACAGGCTGCTGATACAGCATATAAAGCTGTTATGAAGCCAACAGAAGGGACTATATTAACAGTAGCTAGAGAGTGTGGAGAATATGCTATTTCTATTTGTAAAGAAGAGAGAGATATTTTAGTTTTTCTTAAAAAAGTAATAAATCATGGAGAAATAATTTTAAATAAAACTCCAGAAATGCTTCCAGTTTTAAAGCAAGCAGGGGTTGTGGATGCTGGAGGCAAAGGTTTAATTTATGTATTGACAGGTGCATATAATGCTTTAGCAGGTATTGATAAAATCGAAGTTAAGACCCCAGAAAAGAAGAAGGTGGAACAAAAGGAATATATCCACCATGAACATATAGATACTGATGATATTAAATACGGTTATTGTACAGAATTTATAATTAATACTAAATATGAGGACATTGATTTATTTAGAGATGAATTATCATTACAAGGCGATTCACTACTTGTAGTAGGTGGGGAAGGTCTAATAAAGGTACATGTTCATACAAATAACCCTGGAATAGTACTTGAGAAAGCTCTTAGTATTGGAGAACTGACAGATATAAAAATTGATAATATGAGATATCAACATGAGGAGATTTTATTAAAATCGGAATTATCTAAGTCTAATAATGTAGAAAATAATGATTTTGAAAAGGAATATTCCTTTGTAGCAATATCCATTGGGGAGGGAATTGATGAAGTATTTAAGGGACTTAATGTAGATTATTTAGTCTCTGGTGGGCAAACAATGAATCCAAGTACAGAGGATATACTTAAGGCCATTGATAATACTTCAGGTAAAAATGTATTTATACTTCCTAACAATAGCAATATTATTTTAACAGCAGAACAAACCAAGGAACTTAGTTCTAGAAATATTATAGTTATTCCTTCTAAGACTATACCTCAGGGGATTGCTGCATTACTAGCTTTCGATGAGTCTAAATCTGTAGATGAAAATACAGAAAGTATGAAAGAGTCCATAGCTTACGTTAAAACAGGTCAAGTTACTTATTCTGTTAGGGATACAGAATTTAATAATACAAAAATATATAAAGATGATATTATTGGAATTGCTGAAGGCGATATAATAGCAAATGGTAAGGAGATAAATGAAGTTGCTATAAAACTACTTGATAATATGGTTGACGAGGATACTTCACTAATTACAATATTATACGGAAGTGACTTAACTGAAGAGTTAGCTGAGGATTTAGAAAATTATTTATCTAGTGCGTATAATGATATAGATATAGAATTAATATTTGGTGGTCAGCCTATATACTACTATATATTTTCTGTAGAATAATTTACCCTGCCCTTTGGTGGGGTTTTTTAATATGATTAATTTTGGAGGGATCATATATGGCAGTAAATATTCAATATTTAAAAGGTGTAGGTCCCAAAAGAGCTTCTAGATTAAGAAAATTAAATATAAATACTGTAGAAGACTTAATGTATTTTATACCTAGGGATTATGACGATAGATCAAAATTTAAGACTTTGAGAGAATGTATGATAGGTGAAAAAGTAAGTTTAGAGGTTGAAATAATTGGTAAAGCCAATATACTTAGACCTAGAAGAAATTTATCTATTATAAAAATTCCCGTCAAAGATAGTTCTCATAATGCTTATTTAGTGTGGTTCAATCAAGAATATTTAAAAGATAAATTTATAGTTGGTGAAAAAATAATAGTAAACGGTAAAATAAATAAGGTAGGTATGGAGATTCAAATAATGAGTCCTGTTTTTGAGAAATCAGGAACTATGAATAAGGTAGGTCGAATAACTCCTATATATTCCTTAACTGAAGGATTAACTAATAACGAGATTATGAAGATAATAGATTATTCTATCAAGGAATATATAGATCAGATTAGAGAATTTTTACCACAGGAAATAATAGATAAATATGATCTTATGGATATAAAGGATGCTATCATAAATGTTCATTTTCCTATGAATAGTGTACTATTGGAAAAGGCTAGAAAGAGACTTTCATTCCAAGAACTTTTAACTTTACAAATGGGACTTTTTATTATTAAAAATAGAAATTTTACAAATAATAAAGGTATTAGGTTTAATAAAACTGTAGAAATAAATGACTTTATCCAAAAGCTACCTTTTGAACTTACAAACTCACAAATTAAAGTCTTTAAAGAGATCGAAGCAGATATGGAAAATGACATTCAAATGAATAGACTAGTTCAGGGAGATGTGGGATCAGGAAAAACTATAATAGCAGTCCTTGCAATGTTTAAGGCTATATCTTCTGGATATCAAGCTGTCATGATGGCTCCTACAGAGATATTAGCTAGTCAACATTTTGAATCAATTAGAAAGTTTTTTTCTGGCTATAATATTAGGACGGAGCTATTGGTTGGAAGTCTTTCTCCTAAAGCTAAAGAAGAAATTTTACTAGACTTAAAAGAAGGAAGAATAGATATTTTAATTGGGACTCATGCTGTAATCCAAGAAAATGTAGAGTTTAATAGATTAGGCCTTGCTATAACAGATGAACAACATAGATTCGGTGTGAAACAAAGAGCTATTTTATCACATAAAGGTAATAATCCAGATGTAATAGTTATGACTGCAACTCCAATTCCTAGGACTTTAGCCCTTATTTTATATGGAGATTTAGATGTTTCAATTATTGATGAATTGCCACCAGGTAGAAAGGAAATAGAAACATATGCTGTTGGGCCTGAGATGATAGAAAGGATTAATAATTTTATTAGAAAACAAATCTTAGAAAGTAGGCAGGCATATATAGTTTGTCCTTTAATTGAGGAAAGTGAAACCTTGACTGTTAATGCTGCGGAAGAACTATATAAGGATTTTAAAGATAATATTTTTAAAGAATTTAAAGTAGGACTGCTACATGGTAAAATGAAACCTAAGGAAAAAGATTTAGTCATGGAAGAATTTAAAAATCACAAAATTGATATACTTGTATCTACTACTGTTGTAGAGGTAGGAGTAAATGTGCCAAATTCCAATATCATGGTTATTTATAATGCAGAGAGGTTTGGATTAGCTCAATTACATCAACTAAGGGGAAGAGTTGGTAGAGGTGAACATCAATCTTATTGCATATTAATAAATGAAAGTAATAATCAAATATCTAGGGAGAGAATGAGAGTATTACAAAATTCTACTGATGGATTTAAAATCTCTGAAAAAGATTTAGAACTTAGAGGGCCTGGAGAATTCTTTGGAACCAGACAACATGGATTACCTGAGCTAAAAGTTGCAAATTTATTTACAGATATGGATATTTTAAAAGTAGCACAAAAAGAAGCTGTAAATATAGTAAATCAAGATCCAAACTTAGAACAAGAAAAATATAGAGAATTAAAGAAAAAAATACAAGAAATGTTTTCAAATTTAGGAGAATATTCTACATTTAATTAATTTCTATTTTAATATTGGCAATATATGATAAAATACTAGTGATATAGTTTTTAAGGAGGTAAATATTTGAGAGTTATATCAGGTTTAAGAAAAGGACATAAATTAAAAGTACCTAAAGGAATGAGTGTAAGACCAACTGAGGATAGAACTAAGGAATCTTTATTTAATATATTAGGACATATTGATGAAGATAGTGTAGTATTAGATGCATTTGGGGGTTCTGGTTCTATAGGTATAGAGTTTTTAAGTAGAGGAGCAAAGACTTGCTATTTTGTAGATAATTCTATAGAAAGTATAAATATTATCAATGAAAATTTGGAGCATACAAAGTTTTTATCACAAAGTATTGTAATTAAATCTGATATTCTATCGATAGTAAAGAAATTTGGTATAAAACGATTGGTATTTAACTATATTTATTTGGATCCTCCTTTTCGCCAGAATGGTTTAATTGAAAAATTACTAGAGGTAATTAATAGGGAAAATATTTTGGCTAATGATGGTATAATAATAATAGAACATGAAAAAGAATTAGATTTAGAAGACAATTTATCTGGGTTTCTAAAATCAGATTTTAGAAGATATGGCAGCAAATCTTTATCATTTTACAAGAGAATGGACTAAGGAGGAAATTTTATGAAAGCAGTGTATCCAGGTAGCTTTGATCCAGTTACCTATGGTCATTTAGATATTATAGAAAGAGTTTCTAAAAAAGTTGAACATCTTATTGTAGCTGTATTAAATAATCCCTCAAAAAAAAGTGTTTTTTCATTAGAAGAAAGAATTCAATTGTTGAGGGAAGTTACAAAAGAATTCCCTAATGTGGAGATAGACTATTTTTCTGGACTTCTTACTGATTATGCAACAAAAATGAATTGTACAACTATGATTAGAGGTCTAAGGGCTGTTTCAGATTTTGAATATGAAATGCAAATGGCTTTAGTGAATAAAAAAATAAACAATGAACTTGAAACTTTTTTCATGGTATCTAGCAGTAAATATGCATATCTAAGTTCAAGCATTGTTAAAGAAGTAGCTATGTTTGGTGGAAATATTTCCTGTTTTGTTCCTGAAGTTGTTGAACAAGCTTTGAAGAATAAATTTAGAGGAGGGCTATAATACTTATGGAAGTTTTAAAATTAATTGATGAAATTGAAGATATTGTAGAAGCTGGGACAAGCTTACCATTCTCAGGGAAAGTTATGGTGGATAAATTTGAAATTTTAGAAATATTGAAAGAAATTAGAATTAAGTTACCAGATGAAATCAAGCAAGCAACTTGGATAAAAGAAGAAAGACAAAGAATTCTAGCAGAAGCTCAAAAGGATGCAGATACGTTATTAAAGGAAGCAGAATATAGATTACAAGAGTTAGTTGATGATGATGAGATTACAAAAAAAGCAAATTCCAGGGCAGAAGAAATAATTACAAAAGCCCAAACAAATGCCAAAGAAATTAGACTTGGTGCCATGGATTATGCTGATAGTCTTCTAGAAGAGACTCAAGAGAATCTGAAAGAGTTAATTCAATTGTTAAATGAAAATAGAAAAGAATTAAGAGGCTCTAATTAGAACCTTTTAATGTCTTAAATGCTGTTGAAACAAGCATTGATAATAAGAATATATATATAATCATAATTAAAGCAAGTTTTGTTGAACTAGTAAGTAAATAAATCCAATTAGACAAATTAAATTGATTATTATAGTACATCGGATAGTAAATAGTAGGCTGTATATAGTTCTGATATTTTAACAGATATAGTGCATAGCCAAATAATACTGATAATATTCCATGTAAGAATTTGGATACTATATATAGCTTAGTATTTATATCTGTATTGTTGATGAAGCTGAGTGCTTGACTATGAACAGAGAAACCACTCCATCCAATCGTAAAGTTAAGGATTAATATTTTTGTAATTAAACTTGACTGTGAAGCTGCAATATTTTTACAGCCTATAGTAACTTCAAAAAATCCTATAATTATACCTTTTATTAATTGTATATCTATAGGTAATAAATTGCTTAGATGATAGATTATATTATTTAAGAATTCCATATTAAATAATATTTCAACTATTACTGAGTAGAAGATTACTAGACCACCTATCAATATAATAGTATCCATACTTTCTTTGACAGCCTTTGTTATCAAAGAACCTATGGATTTTTTTGTTTTTATCCATGTAACATATGATTCTTGAATTTCTTCAAATAGATTTCTTTTTTTTGAGATAATAAGCCTTCTATTATTGGATTTATAAAAGCTAAATAATAAGCCTAAAACCAATACAGATAAATAATGAGGGATAATAATAAGTGGTGCAAGCTTAGAGTCATTTAACATTCCAATGCTAACTGCTCCCAGCATAAAAAGAGGTCCAGAAGTACTGGTAAAGCATATCAGTCTAGTACCTTCATCTTTTGTTATTAGACCTTCTTCTCGTAACCTAGATGTTAATTTAGCGCCTACTGGATATCCTGATAATATGGACATAGTCAATGGAAAAGCTCCTTCTCCTGGAACGTTGAAGATAGGTCTCATTAATGGCTGTAGCAATTTACCAATAAAATCAACAAAGCCTAACCCGATGAGTATTTCAGATATAATAAAAAAAGGTAGAAGAGAGGGTAAAATAATATTAAACCATACTGCTATGCCAGATGCAGCACTGCTTAGAGAAAGTTTAGGGTTAGTTATGATTCCGATTAAAACTATAATAACTATTAATAGAAAAAATAATGTAAAGTTAAATGTTTTATGCCCATTTTTATTTTTCATATTTGCACCTCCTATAATTCATATTATGAACTATAGAAGGTTAATATGATGTGTTATTTAATATAAGGAGAATTATAATAATCCATATTTGATAGTGGCCTTGAAGAGTTTAATCCAATAAAAAATATATCTGTTGCTTTTTTATCGAACATAAGAATTTTTTCTAAAGATTCATTATTAAAATGTTTATAATCAGCAAATTTAGTTATAATAGGTAAGGAAGAATTTTTTTTGATTTCACTTAATAAGAATAAACCTTTTTTATTAGCACCTAATACTCTAATATAGGATGGATAAAGATCATAAAGGTCTTTGAAAGTATTGCCATCAAGTTGGTTTAGTAAATGAACAAATAATCTCTGTATACGAGTTCTTGGATATCTTTTTGTTACAATGTTGTCAATTATTTCTTTGATATTATTATTTTTATATCCTTGTTCAATCATCCTATTTTCAAGACCAGGTTCAATATCTAATAAATTCTGAACCTTACTTTTATCTAGTGTACGAATTAGATAAAGAAATATTTGATCGTAATTTTCTAGATAATTAAAATGATTATATTTTTCTATATATTCTTGTAAACAAAAATAAGTTTCAATAGGAACTAAGTTTTTGATAGAACTTAGAGTGCTATTTTTTACTAAATTTCTTATGGCAGTAGCACTGGCAAAACCATCAGATAAATGTAAATCGTTATAATTGCTACCAGAGCGTTTTATTGCTATAGGAACTATTTTAGAATTAATTTTATTTAATGCTTTTAGGTACTCTATACCTAATATATTATTAGATTTCCTAATTATTTCCTTATAGTTATGATAATTATCTGGAGAAGTAATATTAATGTATTCTTCTAATGCATTGCTTCTTGATATTGAATATGATAGTCCACGGGATAGATAATATTTTAATTTTTCTTTATAGTATTCCGGTTCATCTGATAGTACAGAAGTTATTTGAGCTAATGGCTCTAAGTCTCCTAACTCACTGCCAAATGCTAAATAATCAACAATGTTTAAGCTATCCATCAACTTTACTCCCCCATAAGCAAATAATTCTGCACTTTGGGATGAAAAAATAAAGGGTAATTCTAATACTAAATCTATGCCATTATCTATGGCCATTTTGGCCTTAGTCCATTTATCAATAAAGGATGGTTCACCTCTTTGCAGGAATGATCCGCTCATTATGGCAATTGAATAATCTGCATCAGTTTTTTTTATAGACTGCTCTAGGTGGTATTTGTGACCATAGTGAAAAGGATTGTACTCGGTAATAAATCCAACAACTGTCATAGTAACCTCCAAATTATATTTTCTTTAATTATATCATGTTGATTTTTTAACACAAATGTAATATTATGAATTATAGACAAAAGAACAATTAATTAAATTAGGAGGAATAAAAAATATGAAGATTCTTGTAATTAACTGTGGAAGTTCTTCACTAAAATATCAACTTATAGATATGAATGGAGAAGAAGTATTATGTAAAGGACTTGTAGAGAGAATTGGAATCGAAGGTTCTAGAATAAAGCATGATACTACAGGCAAAGAAAGAGTAATAATTGAAGAGCCTATGGCTAATCATAAAGTTGCTTTAGGTTTAGTACTTAATGCTTTGATTGATGAAAATCATGGAGCAATAAAATCTATGGATGAAATTGGAGCAGTAGGACATAGAGTTGTGCATGGAGGAGAAACATTTGCTTCATCTGTTATAATTGATGACGAAGTTATGAAAGTTCTTGACGAGTGTATAGAATTAGCACCTTTACACAATCCACCAAACATTACGGGTATTGAAGCTTGTAAAGAGCTAATGCCTAATACACCTATGGTTGCAGTATTTGATACGGCTTTCCATCAAACTATGGAGGCAGATAATTATATATATCCTATTCCTTATGAATTCTATGAAAAATATAAAATTAGAAGATATGGTTTCCATGGAACTTCACATAAATATGTATCATTAAGAGCAGCCGAAATATTAGGCAAAGATATTAAGGATTTAAATATTGTTACATGTCACTTAGGAAATGGTTCTAGTGTGTGTGCAGTACAAGGTGGAAAATCTATGGATACAAGTATGGGCTTTACTCCTCTAGAAGGTTTAGCAATGGGAACTAGATCAGGAGATATAGATCCAGCTATAATTCCATTTATCATGGATAAAGAAAATATGACATTTGAAGAAGTAAATAGTATGTTAAATAAACAATCTGGTGTACTAGGAATATCTGGAATTAGTAGTGACTTTAGAGATCTGGAAATAGCAATGGAAGAAGGAAATAAAAGAGCTAAATTAGCTTTAGATGTATTTGTTAATAGAGTTAAAAAATATGTAGGAGCTTATGTAGCTACTATGTGCAGTATAGATGCTTTAGTATTTACAGCAGGTATTGGAGAAAACTCAAGTTACATTAGAGAGAAAGTTTGTGAAGGGTTAGAATGTCTAGGTATTAGAATCGATACTGAATTAAATAACGTAAGAGGTGAAGAAGCTCAACTTAACAAAGATTTGACTTCTGCTTCTATACTTGTTATTCCAACAAATGAAGAATTAATGATAGCTAGAGATACATTAGGATTAGTATCTAAATAATATTATTCTTGACAAATCGATGCCTCCTTTATATAATTATCTTTGTTAGTCTAAGAGGTGAAAAATATGATAATTGATTTATCAAGTTTTCTTGATGGGACCAATGATCTTTTGCATTTTGAAGAAGAACTAGAAATAGATAGTTTAAACTTAGATGGAAGAGACATTGCAATAGTTGAACCTATAAAATATGAAGGTGAAGTATTTAAAATAGACGGGGAAAAGGCTATAGATATTAGAATATCTTATGTTTACAATGAGATATGTCATAGATGCCTAAAGCCTGCTACTAATGAAATAAAAACTATTTTATCTGGAAAGCTTGTAAAGGGAAAGGAAGAAACTGATAGAGAATATGAGGGCTATGATGAAGTTTTCTACTATGAAGATGATACCTTAGATATTAGAGAACATATTTTAAACCAAGTAATTCTTTCTTTACCAATGAAATCCTTATGCAACTTTGATTGTAAAGGATTATGTTCTACATGTGGAGCAGATTTAAATAATACAAGATGTAATTGTATTCAAGAAAATATTGATCCAAGATTTGAAAAACTAAAGAATTTTTTTCCTAAGAATTAAGGAGGTGTTTTAAATGGCTGTACCAAAACGAAAAACTTCTAAAGCTAGAAGGGACAAGAGAAGAGCTTCTTCTTATAGACTAAACAAAGCTACAGTTGTTGAGTGTCCACAATGTCATGAGCCAAAACAACCACATAGAGTTTGTAGATCATGTGGATATTACAAAAACAGAGAAGTTATCGCAGTAGAATAATAAAAAAAGATAGTGATATCACTATCTTTTTTTAATTTAATATTGCATTTTATTTTAGTCTAATATATATTTAATATCAGTAGTCTTAAAATACACAGCATTGGAGGGTAATTATGAAAATTATTATTGATGCTATGGGTGGAGACAATGGACCGATTGAAGTGATTAAAGGAACTGTTGATGCTGTAAATGAATATGGTGTTAATGTTATATTGGTTGGTAAAGAGGATATAATAGGAAATGAATTAAAAAAATATGACTATCCAAAAGATAAGGTTGAAATCTTGGGTGCTAGTGATATAATAACCAATGACGACGACCCAGCTATAGCTATTCGAAGAAAGAAAGATTCGTCTATGGTAGTAGGATGTAGGGCTTTGGCAGATGGAATGGGTGATGGTTTTATATCAGCTGGAAGTACAGGAGCACTATTGGCATCAGGAATCTTTATCGTTAAAAGAATAGATGGTATTGATAGGGCGGCATTATCTGTTGTATATCCTACTAAAAATGGATTTTCATTGCTTCTGGATGCAGGTGCAAATGTAGATTGCAAGCCAGAGTATTTATATCAATTTGCTTTAATGGGATCTGTTTATATGGAAAAGGTCATGGGAATAAAATCTCCGACTATAGGTCTTGTAAATATAGGTATAGAAAAGGGAAAGGGAAATACCCTATCTAAGGAAACATATGATATTATCGAAAGATCGCATTTAAACTTTAAAGGAAATATAGAAGCTAGGGAATTACCTAGTGGAGTAGTAGATGTTATTGTATCTGATGGTTTTGTAGGAAATGTAGTTTTAAAATTAACTGAAGGTATGGCCATTTCAATTTTTTCAATATTAAAAGAAGAATTTACGAAGAATTTTAGAACAAAATTGGGTGCCATGCTACTTAGACCTGAATTGAAAAATATAAAGGGTAGGATGGATTATAGAGAGCAAGGTGGAGCACCACTATTAGGCATAAGCAAACCTATAGTAAAAGCCCATGGAAGTTCGGATGCTTTTGCTATTAAAAATGCAATCAATCAATTAAAAAAATTTATAGAGAAAGATGTAATAAAAATAATAGAAGAAAATATGCATGTACTAGATAATAAATAATAATTTTGGAGGTAGATAATATGATTTATAAAAAAATAAAAACCATAATTGCAACACAATTTAATATTGATGAAGATGAAATTACAAAGGATACTTCTTTTAAAGATACACTAAATGCTGATTCACTAGATTTAGTAGAGTTAATAATGGCATTAGAAGATGAGTTTGGTCTTGAAGTAGAAGATGAAGAAATGGAAAATATAAAAACCGTTGGAGATGCTGTTGAATATATTACAAATGCTCTAGAAGAATAATAATCAGGGCTAAGTTTAGCCCTGATTACTCTTGAAAATTTGGGGGTATTAAAGTGAAAGAAAATATTAAAGGAGTTAAATGGTTAGAGCCCTTAGAAATGAACTTAAATTATAAATTTAGGAATATTAGTTTATTGAAAACTGCACTAACTCATAGCTCCTATGCAAATGAAAATAAGATGAAAATAACTGATAATAACGAAAGACTTGAATTTTTAGGTGACACTATTTTGAACTTAATAGTAAGTCAATATTTATATAAAAAGTATCCATATTATCCAGAAGGAGAATTAACCAAAATCAGAGCAAAAGTAGTCTGCGAATCTTCTCTAGCATTTGCTGCTAGAAAGATTGATTTAGGCAAATATCTTCTATTAGGCAAAGGCGAAGAAGCTACAGGAGGACGTGATAGGGATTCAATTTTAGCTGATGCAAGTGAAGCATTAGTGGGTGCTGTTTATATGGATAGTGACTTTCAAGTTGTAAACAAACTATTACTTGAAAATTTTGAAGCTGATATAGTATATGCGGTAGCAAAAGGAGCATTATTTATTGACTATAAAACTGAATTGCAGGAAAATCTTCAAAAAATAACTAGAGCTAAAATAGAGTATAAGGTTGTGAAGGAAGAAGGTCCAGATCATAATAAAATTTTTTATATGGATGTAATAGTTGATAATAAAACTGTTGGGACAGGAACAGGACGTAATAAAAAAGAAGCAGAACAAATGGCTGCTAAAGAGGCACTTCTAGTAATGGGGGAAATTGGTGATGAGTAAACATTATATAATCCCAATATTTGTTCCACATTATGGTTGTCCCCATGATTGCGTTTTTTGCAATCAGAAAAAAATCACTGGATTATCAACTAATGTAACATCAAGAGATGTAAAAAATATCATTGAGGAACATTTAGTTACTTTTAAGCCTGGGTCTACTATAGAAGTTGCATTTTATGGAGGGAGTTTTACTGCAATAGATATAGATATTCAAAAAGAATTACTAGCTATTCCATACCAGTATAAGATTGAAGGAAAGATAAGTGGTATTAGATTATCTACTAGACCAGATTGTATAGATAAAATAATACTAAGAAATTTAAAGGACTATTTAGTAGATACTATTGAACTAGGTGTTCAATCCTTAGATGATTCTGTACTATTTGCAAGTGGAAGGGGACATACTTCGAAAGATGTATATAAAGCAGTGGATTTAATAAAGGAATTTGGATTTAATCTTGGACTGCAAATGATGGTAGGTCTTCCAGAGGATACTAGAGAAAAGACAATATACACCTGTAAAGAATTTATAAAGCTAAAGCCATACTGTGTAAGGATATATCCAACTTTAGTAATAAAGGATACTTATCTAGAAAGACAATTTTTCAATGAGAAATATTCACCTGTATCTTTTGAAGAAGCAGTAGATACATGCTCTATACTTCTTATGCTTTTTGAGATAAATAACATTGATGTTATTAGAATTGGGTTACAGCCTACGGAAAATATTCAATTAGGGAAAGATGTAGTTTCAGGACCATTTCATCCTGCTTTTAGGCAGATGGTAGAATCAAATATATTTAAACTTCTATTAGAGTATTATTTTGATATAAATAACATTAAAACTGAAGATAAAAAACTAACTATAGACTCTAATAGTAAAAACATATCCTCTATTGCTGGTCAAAAGTCAAGTAATGTAATGTATTTTACTGATAGATATAAGTTTAATAATATAAAAATATATAGAAAAGAAATAGATACAAATTATATTGACATTACAATTGGTGAATTTTATGATAAAATAGATATGAAATTATTAATGGAGTCCTATTTAAAGGACGATTCTATTATTTAGATTAGTATTAAAGGTTTCCTTTAGCCTAGGAAACCTTTAATTATAAGAAGAGGTGTTTTGCTTGCGACTAAAAAAGGTAGAGATACAAGGATTTAAGTCCTTTGCTGATAAGACAGAAATACAAATTAAAAATGGAATTACAGCTATAGTAGGGCCAAACGGTAGCGGTAAGAGTAATATATCTGATGCCATAAGATGGGTTCTAGGTGAGCAAAGTGTAAAAAACCTTAGGGGTAGTAAAATGGAAGATATAATCTTTGCTGGTACAAGCAAGAGAAAAGCATTAGGCTATTCAGAAGTTACTATTACATTTGATAATAAGGATGGAGAAATACCTATAGATTATACTGAAGTAGCAGTTACACGAAGGATGTTTAGATCAGGAGAATCAGAATATTATATAAATAAAAATTCCTGTAGATTAAAAGATGTTCGAGAACTATTTATGGATACAGGAGTAGGAAAAGATGGATATTCAATTATTGGACAAGGCAGAATAGAGGAAATACTTAGCAATAGACCTGAAGATAGAAGAAGTATTTTTGAAGAAGCAGCAGGAATAGTAAAATATAAATCAAAGAAAGAAGAAGCTGAAAGAAAGCTAGAAAAAACAGAAGGAAATATAATAAGGATAAAGGATTTAGTATTTGAGTTATCTAGTCAATTAGAGACATTAGAGGTACAGTCCCATAAAGCCAATTGCTTTACTGAATTATATAATCGATTAAAAAAATTAGAGATTAATTTATTTATAAAAGATATAAAAAAAATTAATACCCAGATAGAGGAAATAAACAAGGAAAATCTTAATTTAGAAGAACAGCTTGCTAGAAAAACAGATGAGAGACAAAAGATTGAGGATAAATTCAACTTACTTAAGGAAACTATTGAAGATTTAGAATCAAAAATTGAAATATGCAGAAATAAAAGTTTGGGAATTATAAATGAGTTAGATAAAAATCAAAATCAACTTGCTATAATTGAAGAAAAGGATAAATTTTTTAATAAGGATTTAGAAAGATTAAAAGAAGAAAAGCACAATTTAAATTGTAGATTAAAAGATATCGAAAAGATGAATGTTGACTTAGTAAGAGAAAAAGACATGGCTCAAGAAGAATATAATAAGCTTCTAGAAGAATATAATAAAAAAACATTGGAACTAGAAAAAAGTTTTGAAGTTCTGCAAGAGAAAGAAAGAGATATTGAACTTGAAAAAAATAATATAATTAAAATATATAATAATTCATCGGATAAAAAATCGGAATTAAATAGTATTATTTCTTTCAATGAAAATATCGAGAAGAGAATATCTCAATTAAGTAAAGAGATAAATAGTATGTATATTGAAAAGAAGATAAATATAGAAAAGCATGATGATTTAGTTAATAAGGAAGATGAACTAAAAAAACGATTATGTGCTTTAAGAGATGAACTAGAGAATATAAAGAAATTAGAACTAGATAATAGCAATGATTTAGATATTATTAATAAAAAGATAAATACTAATAATATGGAAATACAGTCTAAAACTTCTAGTTTCAAGTTACTTAAAAATATGGAAGAAGATTATGAAGGATACTATAAAGGTGTTAAATCTTTACTAAAGGCTGCCAAAAAGGAAATAAGATTAAAAGAAGGACTTATGGGAGTAGTAGCAGAGCTTATAAATGTGGATGAAAAATTTGAAAGGGCTATAGATATTGCCTTAGGATCTAATGCACAGAATATAGTTACTAAAACAGAAGAGGATGCCAAAAATATAATAGAGTACTTAAAACATAATAAACTTGGAAGAGTAACATTTCTACCACTTAATATAATTAAAGGTAATACTTTAGATATAAATCCTCAAGATAGAAATAATTTTATGATTCATGGTTTAGGATTTGAATTAATTAAGTTTGATAGAAAATATGAAAATATATTTAAATTTTTACTTGGAAGGACTATAGTAATTGAAAATATAGACTATGGAATTAAGTTTGCAAATAAATCTAACCACTCCTATAGAATCGTCACTTTGGAAGGCGAAGTTCTAAATCCAGGTGGCTCTATGACTGGAGGAAGTCATAACACAGGTGGAATAAGCATAATTAGCAGAAAAGGCAGGATACAAAAATTAATTGAGGATATTAATGAATTAAATAAAATTCAAGAAATTTTAGAAGAAGAAAGAAATATATTTTTAGATAAACAAAAAGATATTAGAGAAAAGAAAATTAAATTAGAAGAATCTATTAAAGATACGGAGTATTCAATAATTGATGTAAAGAATCAAAAAGAAAAGTATATGAATGAAGCAACTAGACTAGAAGAAATTATAAACAAGTCTAAGAAAGAAATAGATAGTCTAGATGTTGAAATAAATAACTATGAAAATAAAAAGAAAGAATTACTTGCTTTATTAGCTCAGTTAGATGAAGACAGTATAAATCAGAAAGAAAAAATTAAAGATTTAACAAATCATTACAATGAGGAGAAGTTAGTTAGGGAAGATAAAGCAAAAGTTGTTACAGATATGAAAATTAATCTTAATTTAATTCATAGTAAAATAAATAATTTACAGGAAAAACTAACTAAAAATGAATCAGAATTTGAGAACATTAATAATTCAATCAGAGAAAAGGATGAACTAATAATATCTAATAAAGATAATATTGAAGAAATAATAGAGAATAGAGCTACTTTAGATGAAAAGATAAAAGAATTAAATATTATAGAAGAAGATACAAAGAAGGAGTTAGAAGGTTTGATATCTGACAAAAATAAGTTTATGGAAGGTTTTTACTCTGAACAGGATAGGTTAAAAGAAATTAATAAATTAATTGCGGATACTGAAAAAAACATTAATTCTAATGAAGTCAAATTAGCTAGAATTTCTGTACAACTTGAAAATTATCATAAAAAATTAGCCGATGATTATGAATTAGGTTATGAAGAAGCATTGGTCTATGAAGGTGAAATAAAAAACACTCAAGAAGCAATAGTGGAGGCAAGAAGATTAAAGGTAGAAATAAAAGAACTAGGTACAGTTAATTTAAGTTCCATAGAGGAATATAAAAATTTGAAAGAAAGACTGGATTTCATTTTAAATCAACAAAAAGACTTAATTAATGCAAAAGAAAATCTAAAAGAAGTAATTAAGGATATAGAAAATAAAATGAAAAATCAATTCCTTATAAATTTTAATGAAATAAATACTAACTTTCAAGAAATATTCAAGATTTTATTTAATGGAGGACAAGCAGAGTTAATTATAGAAAATAATGAGGATATTTTAAATTCTGGAATTGAAATTAAAATACAACCTCCAGGAAAGAAACTTCAAAGTTTGACTTTATTATCTGGTGGAGAGAAATCTTTAACTGCAGTAGCACTTTTATTTGCAATATTAAAATTGAAACCTTCTCCCTTCTGTATTCTAGATGAAATAGATGCTGCTCTTGACGAAGCCAATATTAGCAGATATACTAACTATTTAAAAACTTTTTGCGATGATACTCAGTTTGTTCTTATTACTCATAGAAAAACAACTATGGAGATAGCAGATATATTATATGGTGTAGCTATGGAAGAGGAAGGAATATCCAAACTAATATCGGTTAAACTAAAAGATAATGTAGATGAAATAGCAAGTTAGGGGGAATAAAATGTTTAAGTGGTTTAAGAAACTCGGTAAAAAAAATGAGGAATTAAATGAAGATGAAAAAATTATTGAAACAAATGAAGAAGAATTCCTTGAAGAAAAAATTGAGGAGTTGATTGAAGAAGAAATAGATCAGTTAGAAGAACAAGAAGAAATTATAGAAGATATGGAAGAATCTGTAGAAGAAACGATAAAGGATTTTGAAACAGAGTTAGTGGAAGAATCTTTAGAGTTTGAAGAACATGAATCTAAAGATGAAGAGATTATAGAAGAAAATTTAGAAGAGCTATGTATAGACGTGGAAGATGAAATTGAAAATTTCCAGCAATCTCTACCTGAAGAGGCTGAAGAAGAAAAACCCTCTAAAAAGAAACCTGGATTTTTCGAAAAACTCATGAATGGACTAACTAAGACTAGAGATGATATTTCCAATAAGATTGACGGAATTTTAAAGTCCTATAAGAAAATAGATGAAGAGCTTTTTGATGATCTAGAAGAAGTATTAGTTACTGCCGATGTAGGTGTAAACACTACTATGGAACTTATAGATAGGTTAAGGACTAGAGTTAAGGAAGAAAAAGTAACTGAGCCAGAAGAAGTAAAAGAACTTGTCAAAGATGAAATTAAAAAACTTATGTTAGAGTCAGTTTCTGATAATGAGCTAAAAACAGAGCCTTCACCTGCATTAATTTTGGTTGTTGGCGTAAATGGTGTTGGTAAAACTACTACAATTGGAAAACTTTCTAATAATTATAAAAAACAAGGTAAAAGGGTTTTAATAGCTGCAGGAGATACTTTTAGAGCTGCCGCTATTGAGCAATTAGAAGAATGGGGGAATAGAGCTGGAGTCGAAGTTATAGCTCATAGTGAGGGTGCAGACCCAGCAGCAGTTATTTATGATGGTATCCAAGCCGCTAAAGCAAGAAAAACTGATATATTAATTTGTGATACAGCAGGTAGACTTCACAATAAATCTAACCTTATGAATGAATTAAATAAGATATTTAGAGTTGCAGAAAGAGAGTATGGAGATGCTACTAAAGAAGTGTTGCTGGTATTAGATGCTACAACTGGACAAAATGCTATAAACCAAGCAAAGGTATTTAAAGAAGTAGCAAATATTACGGGTGTTGCACTTACTAAACTAGATGGAACAGCAAAAGGTGGAGTTATCATAGCTTTACAAGCAGAGCTAAAAATACCTGTTAAACTAGTAGGTGTGGGAGAAGGAATCGAAGATTTACAGCCTTTTATTGTGGAAGATTTTGTAGAAGCAATATTTGATTAATAATCATTGACAAAAGAGGAATCATATACTAGAATAATACTGTCAAGTAAAACACTTGACAGTATTATTTAGTTGGTGATATAATGGTTGAGAAGCTTGTAGAGATAGGTACTTTGTTTGATTTTTACGGGAAACTACTTAGTGAAAAACAATATTTAGTAGTGGAATTATATTATATTCATGATTTATCCTTAGCTGAAGTCGGTGATGAGCTTAGTGTTACTAGGCAAGGTGTATTTGATCTTTTAAGGAGAGCAGAGCAAAAGCTATATCAACATGAAGAAAACTTGGGATTGGTAAGGAAATTTTATAGCAGCCATGAAGAGATTAAAAACATAATAAATATTTCGGAAGAAATAATAAAAATTGCGAAAGCAGAGGATAATGATGAAATTCAAGAAAAAGCTATGACTATTAATGAAATCGGTAAAAAAATATTAGATAATAGTCGGGAGGTTGTTGATTGATGGTATTTGAATCTTTGTCAGAAAAGCTTCAAAATGCTTTAGGAAAATTAAAAGGAAAAGGTAAACTTTCAGAAAAAGATGTAGACTTGGCTATGAGAGAAGTAAGATTAGCTTTATTAGAGGCCGATGTTAACTTTAAAGTAGTAAAGGATTTTATTAAAACGGTCAAGGAAAGAGCTATTGGTTCTGAAGTAATGGAAAGCTTAACTCCTGGACAACAAGTTATTAAAATAGTAAATGAAGAATTAACTAATCTTATGGGGAAGAGCGAAGCTAAGCTAAATTTCTCTTCGACTCCACCTACAGTAATTCTTATGTGTGGTTTGCAGGGTGCTGGTAAAACAACTACTACTGGTAAATTAGCTTTTAATTTAAAAAAACAAAATAAAAGACCTTTGTTAGTGGCTTGTGATATTTATAGACCTGCTGCTATTAAACAGCTTGAAGTTGTAGGGGAAAAAGTAGGTGCTCCAGTTTTTACTATGGGAGATAAGATAAATCCTGTAGATATAGCTAAAGCCGCCTTAGAACATGGAAAAAAACATGGTAATGATGTCATTATTATAGATACTGCAGGAAGACTTCATATTGATGAAGAATTAATGATTGAGATAAAAAACATTCATGAAGCGGTAAAGCCAAATGAAGTACTTTTAGTACTAGATGCTATGACTGGTCAGGATGCAGTTAATGTTGCTGATTCTTTCAATCAGAGATTAGGTATTACAGGAGTTATACTTACTAAGCTAGATGGTGACGCCAGAGGTGGTGCTGCATTATCCATAAGAGCTGTAACAGAAAAACCTATAAAGTTTGCGGCTATGGGAGAAAAATTTGATCAATTAGAACCATTTCATCCAGATAGAATGGCATCAAGAATACTTGGAATGGGTGATGTACTTAGTCTTATTGAGAAAGCACAGGCCAATATAGATGCTAAGAAGGCAATGGAGTTGGAGCAAAAAATTAGAAGCCAGCAATTTTCTTTCGACGATTTTTTAGACCAGCTGGATCAGATGAAGAATTTAGGACCTATTGACCAATTATTAGGTATGATTCCAGGAATGAATTCTAAGGCTTTAAAAGGTTTAGATGTAAATGAAAAAGATATTAATAGAATCAAAGCTATAATTCAGTCTATGACTAAGAAGGAAAAAGATAATCCTGACATAATAGACAGTAGTAGAAGAAAGAGAATTGCCCAAGGTAGTGGTACTACCGTCCAAGATGTAAATAAGATACTAAAACAATTTAAAGAAACAAAAAAAATGATGAAAAGATTTACAGATATGGAAAAAACCATGAAGAAAAAAGGGAAATTTGGATTCCCCTTTTTCTAAATAGATAGTTAAATTTATAAGGAGGTGAAAATAGTGGCTGTTAAAATTAGATTAAGAAGAATGGGAGCTAAAAAAAGTCCTTTCTATAGAATAGTTGTTGCTGATTCTCGTGCTTCAAGAGATGGAAGATTTATTGAAGAAATTGGCTATTATAATCCATTAACTGAGCCTAAGACAGTTAAAATAGATAATGAAAAAGCAATTAACTGGATGAAAAATGGAGCAAAACCAACTGATACTGTAGATAGACTATTTAAGGAAAATGGTCTATATGAGAAGGAAACAGAATAATTACTTAGGGATAGTATCTAGGAGGTGCTAGAAATGGGAGAATTAGTAGAATTTATTGCAAAATCTCTTGTGGAGAATCCAGATGAAGTGGTAGTCAATGAGATAGAGGGAAGCCAATCTATCATTATTGAACTTAAAGTTCACCCTGAAGATATGGGTAAAGTAATAGGTAAGCAAGGTAGAATTGCAAAGGCCATTAGAACTGTGGTTAAAGCAGCAGCTATTAAAGATAACAAAAGAGTTGTTGTTGAAATTATTCAGTAAGGGATTAGAAGACCTAATCCCTTTAAATAATAAAGATAGGTGAAAAAATGGATTATACAATAATTGGAAAGATAATTAGTACCCATGGAATTAAAGGAGAAGTAAAAGTTTATCCAATGACTGATAACCTTGATAGGTTTGATTATTTGAAAACTGCATATATTGGTGATAAAAAAATCAAAGTAGAATTAGAGAAAGTTAAATATCATAAGAATTTAGCTATATTAAAATTTAAAGAATTCAATGATATTAATGAAATAATTCCATTCAAGGATAGTTTTATCTATGTTGATGAAGAGGGAAAAATTATTTTGCCTGAGAACCATTTTTTTATTTATGATTTATTAGCCTCTCAAGTTTTCGATACAAAATCTAATTTGATTGGCACTATAGTAGATGTTTTACAAGGGGCTAGTAATGATATCTACGTAATTAAAGATATTGAAAGAGATAAAGAATATCTTATCCCTGCTGTGAAACAATTTGTGGTTGATGTTAATCCTGTTGACAAGAAAATAGTTATTGATCCTATTGAAGGAATGATAGAATGAAGATAGACATTCTAACATTGTTTCCAGAGTTTTTTTCTCCACTAATAAGTTGGAGTATAATAGGCAGAGCTTATGAGGATAATAAAATTGCAATAAATAGTATAAATATTAGAGATTTTTCCCAAAATAAGCATAGAAAGGTAGATGATTATCCTTTTGGAGGAGGCTCAGGTATGGTCATGAAGCCAGAGCCGATTTTTGATGCTATTAATAGTGTAAAAAATAAAAACTCTAGAGTAATTTATCTATCACCTCAAGGTAAGAAATTTAATCAAGAACTAGCAAATGAATTGTCGAAAGAAGAGCATCTAATTCTACTATGTGGACATTATGAGGGTATAGATAATAGGGTTATTGAACATTATGTAGACGAAGAAATATCAATTGGTGATTTTGTATTGACAGGTGGAGAAATCCCTGCAATGTTGATCATTGATGCTGTTGTAAGGCTATTACCAGGTGTACTTCGTTCAGATGAATCTTTTATAGATGAATCTCATTATAATGGGTTATTAGAATATCCTCAATATACTAGACCTAGGGAATTTGAAGGACATTTTGTGCCTGATGTGCTACTATCTGGCAATCATCAAAAGATAGAGACATGGAGAAAAGAAGAGGCTTTAAAAGCTACTTTGTTAAAAAGACCTGATTTACTTGAAAAGAAAACTTTATCAAAGGAAGAAGTAGTTATTCTATCAAAAATAAAAAAAGATTTAGAACTATAAATTAGTTGTAATTAAATCACGCATATGCTATAATACCTAGCGTATGGAATTACGGATGGTCCTCTACCATTAGGGTAAGAACATCTAAGGAGAAGGGAGGTCTATACAGTGGATATAATTAAAATGTTAGAAGATGAACAATTAAGAAATGATTTACCAAGCTTTAATGTAGGAGATACTGTTCAAGTTCATTACAAAGTTGTTGAAGGAACTCGTGAGAGAATTCAAGTATATGAAGGTACGGTAATTAAAATTCAAGGTGGCGGAGCAAGAAAGACATTTACAGTAAGAAGATTATCTTATGGTGTAGGTGTAGAAAGAACTTTTCCTATACACTCTCCAAGAATTGAGAAGTTAGTTGTTACTAGAAGGGGTAAAGTAAGAAGAGCTAAACTTTACTATCTAAGAGATAGACAGGGTAAAGCTGCTAAGGTTAAGGAAAAAAGAATTTACTAATTTATTGGGACTATATAGTCCCAATTTTATTTAGGTGGTGAAATTATGAATATTAACTGGTATCCGGGTCATATGAAGAAAACAAGAGAATCTATACAAAAATCTCTTACAATGGTAGATATTGTTTTTGAATTAATTGATGCTAGAATACCTGCAAGTAGTCAGAATCCTGTTATAGATTCAATAGTAGGAGAGAAGCCTAGAGTAATTATATTAAATAAATCAGATTTAGCTAACTCCCATGGAAATAAGATATGGCAAGAATATTTTTTTGGGAAAAATATCTCTTCAGTTTGTTTAGATGCATTAAGTGGAAAAGGTATAGATAGATTGCTAGAAATTTCTTATGACCTTACAGATGAAAAAAGAAAAGCCTATGAGAAACGTGGTGTAATAAGTAGACCCACAAGAGCTATGATTTTAGGAATACCAAATGTAGGAAAATCAACTTTAATCAATTCCCTTTCCGGCAGAAAAGGAGCAAAAACTGGGAATAAGCCAGGTGTGACAAAATCTAATCAATGGATTAAAACTAAGGGAAATTTAGAATTATTAGATACGCCGGGTATATTATGGCCAAAGTTTGAAGATCCAGATGTAGGTTTAAATCTTGCCTTTACGGGTGCAATAAAGGATGAAATATTAGATATAGAAACCTTAGCCCTTAGGTTAGTGGAAAAACTTACCAATTATTTTCCAAATCTTTTAAATAATCGTTATAATATTGAAATAGAGGGTAAATCATATTTAGAAATAATGGAAGAAATCGGGAGACGAAGAGGATGTATCATTAAAGGTGGAGAAATAGATTATACAAAGGTTAGTAATATTGTTCTAGATGAATTCAGAAAAGGTGTAATTGGGAATATAACACTTGAATTCCCTAAAGAATAGGAGATGTTACCGTGTTAGAGATTGAAAACAATATTTGGCAATTAGGATTTGATAATGTTGCTTGTATAGATGAAGTAGGTAGAGGATGCTTAGCTGGAGATGTGGTTGCCTGTGCGGTAATAATGCCTAAAGACTTAATAATTAATGGGGTAAAGGATTCTAAAAAACTTTCAGAAAAAAAACGTGAGTCTTTGTATAGTGAGATATTATCTAATTCAATTGCATATGGTATAGGCAGAGTAAATTCCAATATAATAGATAAAATCAATATAAAAAAAGCTACTCTCTTAGCTATGAAGATAGCAGTAGAAAATTTGCAGGATAGAGATGGAAATAAGATTTATCCAGATTTTTTACTTATTGATGCAGAAAAGATTGATCTGAAGATACCACAAGAATCTATTATAAAGGGGGATGATAGATCTCATGGTATAGCTTGTGCATCAATCGTTGCTAAAGTGTTTAGAGATAGACTATGCATAGAATGGGATAGAGAATTTCAAGGATATAATTTGAAAAAACATAAAGGCTATGGAACTAAAGAACATAGAGAGCTTATTAGAGAGTTAGGTCCATCACCTATACATAGAATAACATTTTTAAAAAATATATTAAAGTAGCTTATAAAGGGTGATTTTATTGAGAATTGAGAATCTATTATTAAATAAATTTATATTAGACAATAGGGAAGAAATATTCAAAGAAGGATATTCTTTTAAGGGCAAGGTATTAGAATTAATAGATAATCTAATACTTATTGATATCAAGGGGCATGGAACTATTCAAGCTAAATTAGATTCCAATGTAAAGATGGCTGTAAATGATGAAATATCCTTTCTAGTAAAATCAGCGGATAATAATGAGATTATCCTAAAGCCTTTAATCAAAGACAAACTTCCAGAAGTACAATTATCTAAGGATTATAAAGAAAACAATCCTATTTCCCATTTGCTTAAGAGTATTAATATAAAAGAAACTAAATTATCAATTGGAATTGCAGAAAATCTAATGAAATATAACGCACCTATAACTGAGCAAAATTTAACAGATGGGATAAAAACCTTAGAAAAATTATTTCAATTATCTAATTTAGAAGATGGAGAAAAGGTTATTCAAGTTAATTCCCCTACTGTAGAGAAAGATTCTATATTAGGAAAAATGGAATTGGATAAAATAGAAGTCCATAAAGAAAATTTTACTATAGATTTAGAAACAAAGAAAACATCATTAACTCAAGACAATGCTTTAGAGAAATATGTTCCAGCAGAAAAAGTAGATATAAAATCTTTGTTAGTTATTGCTAAAGATGATTATAAGGGAAGTGAGGATGTAACTCAGCTGGTAAAAGATTTCTTAGGAAACCAAGTAGATATAGATAGAGAAGATGAATATATTAAAATAATTAGTTTCTTTTTAAAGAACAATATTAAAGCCTCACTTAATAACATAAAAAACTTTCAAGAATTCAATAAAAATCCTATAGAGTTTATAAATGAATTAAAACTAATAGATAAAATGATAAATAAACCTGAATTTAATGAAATAAATAAAATATTGTCTGATGATAATGAAAACATTAATAAAAGATATATAATTTCCAATAGAGATGAAAAGCTTATTGATCTACAAAAGAATATTCGCAATTTTGATAATATAACAGATTTGAAATTGAAGGAAGATCTTAAAAGCTTAATTAATAAAATAGATTTTTTTAGAGACATGAATAGGGACCTATCTTTTATGTTTTTGCCTATTAACAATAGACAAAAACAACTTGATGGTATATTAACCTTTATAAAAGAGAATAAAAAACAAAAAAACTATAATGAAAGAACGAATATTTATATAAATGTAGAAACACATAATCTAGGAAATGTCAAAGTTTCTTGCCAACTTATATCTAATTCCTTATCTATAAGAATGAATATAAAAAGTGAAGATTTAGAATTATTTAAATCAACAGAAAAACAATTAGTTGAAAAAATTTCATTAATAGGTTATAGTCTAGACAAGATTGATTTTGTATTAGATAATGATATTCAAATAATTGATACTATGGTTTCTAATCCGAATCCAATTTATATTTTAGATTTGAAGGTGTAATCCTATGGATAAAGGAAAAGATTTAGTTAAAAAAACAACAAATAAGGCAGTTGCATTATCTTATGAAACTAATGATGCAGCACCAAAGGTCATTGCTAAAGGTGAAGGATTTATTGCAAATAAAATAGTTGAAAAGGGATTAGAGGAAGATATAACTATTTATAAAGATGAAAACTTAGTAGAAAGCCTTATTGGATTGGAAATAGATGAAGAAATACCTGAAGAGTTATATGACGCTGTTGCAGAGATAATCTTTTATATCTATAATTTAGATACACAAAGAGGAAGAAATTATGGGAAGTAATATAGAAAAAGGAAAAAAGGGTGAATTGATTGCTAAAGAGCACCTTATTTTAAAAGGATATAATATTTTAGATTTAAATTATAGAAATAAAGTTGGAGAAATAGACATAATTGCTTTAGATAAAAATACATTGGTTTTTATCGAGGTTAAATCAAGGACAAGTACAAATTTTGGATATGCTTATGAAGCAGTTAATAGAAGGAAACAAGAGAAGATTATTTATTGCTCTTACCTATATCTAAATCAAAAAAGATTAATGTCATGTCAGGTAAGATATGACATAATAGAAGTATATTTGACACCGAATATAAAAATAAATCATATAGAAAATGCTTTTTGTTGATAATGATTGGAAAATTGAAAATTTTCACTATTGCCTAGGTAATAAAGTAAACTATTGATGGGATAAAGGAATAAATTAAATGGGGAAAAGGGGTTTATTATGTATTCGAAAATTAATACTTGTGTACTTCAAGGGCTCAATGGTAGTATCGTTGAGGTTGAAGCTGATTTATCTAGAGGTTTGCCAGTATTTAATATAGTTGGATTACCTGATACATCTATAAAAGAATCTAAGGAAAGAGTGAGAGCGGCAATCAAGAATAGCGGGTATGAGTTTCCTCTTAGCAGAATCACTATTAATTTAGCTCCAGCTAACCTGAAAAAAGAAGGCTCTCAAATGGATTTAGCAATTGCTATAGGTATTTTGAAATCTTCTGGTGTTATAATAGAAAAAAACATGGATAATACAATTTTTATAGGAGAACTGTCCTTAGAAGGAAAGATAAATCCAGTTCAAGGGGCATTACCAATGATTATTTCAATGAGAGAATTAAATGTTTCAAGATGCATAGTTCCTTATGATAATAAAGAAGAATGTAGTGTTATAGAGGATATGGAAATAATACCCGTAAGAAGCCTAAATAATGCGGTTGATTTTCTAAATAATGATTTACACATTGATCCATATATTAGAGAATTAAATGAGTTTAATACTGAGAATAGTGAGTATCTTTTAGACTTTGCAGATATAAAAGGGCAAGTTGGTCTTAAGAGATCCTTGGAGGTAGCTGCCGCAGGTTCTCATAATTTGATTATTATAGGACCTCCTGGTGCCGGGAAGACTATGGCTGCAAGACGACTGCCTACAATATTACCTAAATTATCATTTGAAGAAGCAATAGAAGTGACAAAAATCTATAGTGTTTCAGGACTATTACAGTCTAATTCTTTAATTAAAGAGCGCCCATTTAGAGCTCCTCATCACACTGCTTCTGCTATATCTTTAATTGGTGGTGGCAGAATTCCAAAACCTGGAGAAGTTTCATTGGCAAATAATGGTGTCTTATTCTTAGATGAGCTCCCCGAATTTTCAAAAAATGTACTAGAAGTATTACGTCAACCATTAGAGGATGGAACTGTGACTATTTCAAGAGTAAATGCAAGTTTATCATATCCTGCTAAGTTTATGTTAGTGGCAAGTATGAATCCTTGTCCTTGTGGTTATTTCGGAGATCCCTTACATGAATGTACATGTTCTCAAGCTAGTATTGATAGATATCTAGGTAAAATTAGCAATCCATTACTTGATAGAATTGATATTCATATTGAGGTATCACCTGTAGAATATAATGATTTAAAAGGAGATAGAGAGGAAGAGTCATCTTTAATTATTAGAGAAAGAGTAAAAAGGGCAAGAGATATTCAAATTAACCGATATAGAAACCAGAGGATATTTAATAATTCGCAAATACCCAACAAAGATATAAAAAAGTATTGTAAGCTTACTAATAGCTCTGAGAATATTATGAATCAAGCTTTCAAAAAATACAAATTTAGTGGCAGAACTTATAATAAATTGCTGAAGGTATCTAGAACTATTGCAGATTTAGATGGGGAAGAGGTAATTCAAGATAAACATATTTTGGAAGCTATTAGATATAGGACTTTAGATGATAAATATTGGGGGTAGAAGGATTTGAATATTACTCAAAGGGATATTCTTATTTGGTTAAGTAGTTTGGGAATAGGAAATGTTAATATAGGGAAGATTATTGATCATTTTTACGATTTAAGGGACTTGTGGGAGCTTAATAGTAATCAATTTAGTTTTATAAAAAATCTAAATAATGAAGTAAGAGAAAAACTCATACATAATCGAAACAATGAATATATAAAAAGATTATTTGATAATATAGAAAAAGAGAATGTTCATGTTATTACTATATACGACGAAAACTATCCTACTAGATTGAGATATATTAATGATAGTCCAAGAGTGATTTATGTTAAGGGTAATATAATCGAAGAAGACAGTGTTGCAATTGCCATAGTAGGTTCTAGAAAAGCAACAACCTATGGTAAATGGGCTTGTGAAAAATTCACTAAAGAATTAGCAAATTTAGGAGTAACAATTATTAGTGGGTTGGCTTCAGGTATAGATACAATTGCACATAAAACAGCTTTAGATAATGGAGCTAGAACAATTGGCGTTTTAGGCAATGGGATTGATATTGTTTATCCAAAGAAAAATTTATTTTTATATAATGACATAGAAAAAAATGGCGGCATAGTTTCTGAGTTTCCTTTGGGAACTCCTCCTTTGGCTTTTAATTTTCCACAAAGGAATAGAATAATATCTGGATTATCTATGGGAGTTATAGTAGTTGAAGCCCAGGAAAAATCAGGGTCACTGATTACTGCCCATCATGCCTTAGAGCAAGGAAAGGATATTTTTGCATTGCCTGGTAATATTAATAGTATATTTAGTGGTGGAACAAATAAACTAATTAAAGATGGAGCAAAGCCGCTTTTAGAAATAGATGATATAATTGAAGAAATTAATGAATTGCAAGAAAAATTAATATTAAGTAAAAAAGATGGTTTAGATTATTCAAATTATAGTGAAACAGAAATTAAAATAATCAAGTTTTTAGAAGAAGGGCCTTTACATTCAGATAATATTGCATATAAAATGGGCATAGATATAGTTACTTTAAATAGTATACTAACAATTTTAGAATTAAAGGGTTCAGTTAAAGAACTATCTGGTAGAGTATTTACCATTTGTTAGATTTATTTAGTGGAGGTGTAAATATTGCAAAAAAACTTAGTAATAGTTGAGTCCCCAGCTAAAGCAAAAACTATTGAAAGATTCTTAGGAAAAAATTATAAGGTTGTAGCTTCTGTAGGGCATATAAGAGATTTACCAAAGAGTAGTTTAGGAATTGATATAGATAAACAATTTGAGCCTAAATATATAACTATAAGAGGTAAAGGTCCTGTAATTAAGGATTTAAAAGAGGTGGCTAGAAAATCAAAGAAGATATTTCTTGCTACTGACCCTGATAGAGAAGGGGAGGCAATTTCTTGGCACTTGGCTCATATTTTAGGAATAGATGAAAAGGAAAAAGTAAGGGTAGAATTCAATGAAATAACTAAAGATGCTATAACAAATGCTATTAAGAAACCTAGAGCAATAGATTTAAGCTTAGTTGATGCACAGCAGGCTAGAAGAATATTAGATAGACTTGTTGGTTATAAAATTAGTCCTTTATTATGGAGAAAAATCAGAAAAGGTTTAAGTGCAGGAAGAGTACAATCTGTTGCTGTTAAATTAATTTGTAATAGAGAGAATGAAATTCAAAATTTTATACCTGAAGAATATTGGAGTATAAAGGCAAAACTAGAAAAAGATAAAGAGAAATTTGAGGCTAATTTTTATGGAGAAAATATAAATGGTAAGGAAACAAAAATCGAATTAAAGACAAAGTCTGATGTAGATGATATATTAGAAAAAGTTGATAATAATAGTTTTACAGTTAGTAATGTAAAAAATGGGACAAAAAAAAGAAATCCCTATCCACCGTATACTACAAGTACATTACAACAGGATGCTTCAAAAAAACTTGGATTTTCTACTAAAAAAACTATGATTATAGCTCAACAATTATATGAAGGAATCGACATTAAGGGTGAGGGGTCTGTAGGTTTAATTACTTATATGAGAACTGATTCTACAAGAATTTCTAAAGAAGCTATCCAAGCTGCCAATCTATATATTAAAGAACATTTTGGAGAGAAATATACTGATGGTGGAAAAGATTTTGTTAATAAATCAAAGAAGGATTCACAGGATGCCCATGAAGGAATTAGACCTACAAGTATTACTAGATCTCCAAGTTTAATTAAAGATTCGCTAACATCGGAACAATTTAAGCTATATAAAATGATTTGGGAAAGATTTTTAGGTTCACAAATGACTCCAGCTATTTACAACACAATTTCTGTTACAATAGAAAGTAATAATATTTTATTTAAATCTAGTGGCTCAAAGCTAATGTTTGATGGTTTCCTAAAGATATATACTACTACAGATGAAGAAGAAAAGGATATGCAAATTCCACTGCTTGCAATAGGTGATAAATTAAAATTAAAGGATATTAATCCGAATCAACATTTTACTCAACCGCCTGCTAGGTATACAGAAGCATCCCTTATTAAGACTCTGGAAGAATTGGGAATTGGTAGGCCAAGTACGTTTGCACCTACCATAGCGACTATATTAGCAAGAGATTATGTCGTTTTTGATAAAAAATCTTTTGTGCCTACAGAATTAGGGATATTAGTTAATGATTTACTTATAGAATATTTCAAAGACATAGTAAATGAAGAATTTACAGCTGAATTAGAAGAGAAACTTGATGAAATTGCTGAAGGAGATCTACCTTGGGTCAAAGTTGTCGAAAGTTTTTATAAGGATTTCGACCTATTTTTAAAAAAAGCTGAGGAAGAAATCAAAGAGATTGAAATACAAGATGAAATTTCCGATGTGATTTGTGAGAAATGTGGTAAAAATATGGTGATTAAGCATGGAAGATTTGGAAAATTTTTAGCATGTCCTGGATATCCTGAATGCAAGAATACTAAAGCAATTGTAGATGAACTTAATGTTAAATGTCCTAAATGTGATGGGAATCTTGTAAAAAGGAAATCAAAAAAAGGTAGAGTTTTCTATGGATGTAATAATTATCCAAATTGTGATTTTGTATCATGGGATGAGCCTATAGAGGAGAAATGCCCACAATGTGGAGGAATAATGGTAATAAAAAGAAATAAGAAAGAAAAAATAATTAAATGCATAAACAAGGAATGCGAATACATGGAAGTCAAAAAAGTATAAATAATTAAAATTTTCTGTACATTTTTATTTTTTTGTAGTAGAATTATATATGTAGTTAAATGTAAAAAAACAATCGATTTAAAATCTTATAGATAATAAATTGAGTTTATTTTAAGGAGGATGTATATATGGAAAGTTTATTACAAAGAACTAGAAAACTAAACAAGACGTTGCAGGGATATGGCTCTAGAGCTGTGTCTTTTTCAGATTTAAGTGAAATACTTAGTGATATACTTGATGCTAATGTCTATATAGCTAGTACTAGTGGAAAAGTTTTAGGATATGAATTATCGGGAGGATTTGATTGTGATATAGTTCAAGCTGAAATAGTCAAAGAAAAAAGATTTCCTAAAAAATACAATGAAGAATTGTTGAGATATAATGAAACAAATGAAAATATGCGGGAAGTTACCGATTGTGTTTTTGATCAAGTATCAGAATGCCCTTATCCAGATAAAATTGCAACTGTAATTCCAATAAATAGTGGAGGAAAAAGATTAGGAACTTTAGTTTTAGCTCGCTTTGGAAAGGAATTTACTGAAGATGATCTTGTACTAGCTGAATATAGTGCAACTATAGTAGGAATGGAAATACTAAGAGCTAAATCTGAAGAAATAGAGGAGGAGGCTAGAAAGAAATCCATTGTTCAAATGGCTATAGGAACTTTATCTTATTCTGAGTTAGAAGCAATGGAACATATTTTTAGTGAACTAGAAGGTAATGAAGGCTTACTTGTTGCGAGTAAAATTGCTGATAGAGTTGGTATAACAAGATCTGTTATTGTAAATGCCTTGAGAAAATTTGAAAGTGCAGGAGTTATAGAATCTAGATCTTTAGGAATGAAAGGAACACATATTAAAATCTTAAATGATAAATTAATAGAAGAGCTTCTAAAATCAAAAGAATAGTAAATTTACTATTCTTTTTTTATGGGACTTTGGTCTATGGGACTTTAGGGTGATTTAGTTAATTAACGTAATTTTTACTTGCAATAAAATGTTAAAATATGTAATATTAAAAAAGAAGATATTTATCGTTTTATAAGGTTTTTCTAATTATTATGTAGAAAATTCTTATAAAATAGGGTAATATAGAGATACTAGAATAGTAAGAGGTGAACTATATGTTAAGGGGTATTTATAACAATGTGGACTTTTATAAAAAGGCTTTAGATGGAACTTGGGAACGACATAAAGCAATAACAAATAATATTGCAAATGAAAATACGCCTAATTATAAAAGAAAAGTAGTTACATTTGAAGATCAATTAAAACAATCAATTCAGAATAGCAGAATCAATTTAATGAAAACTCATGAAAACCATATTGGTTCTGGGACAAGCAATTTTGCTCCTAGGATTATGGAAGATAAATCCACATCCTATAGATTAGATGGAAATAATGTGAACAGTGATACAGAATCAGCTAATCTAGCTATAAATAATATTATGTATGACACTTTAATCAAGCAAGTAATAGGTGAGTTTGATAAAATAAAAAATGTTATCGCTGAAGGGAGCAAGTAATTATGAGTATTTTTAATTCAATAAATGTATCAGCAACTGCTTTAACGGCAGAAAAAACAAGAATTGATATTATAGCTAAGAACATGGCTAATGCAAGTACTACTCGAAGCACAGGTGGAATGCCATATAGAAGACAAATGGTTGTTTTTGAAGAAAATAAATCAACACCTTTTTCAGAATATCTAAGTAGGCAAACTAATAAATTTGAGGGAAAAGGTGTTAAGATTAGTAAAATCGTCGAAGATGAATCACCTTTTAAACTTGTTTATGAACCAGGGCATCCTGATGCTGATGAAAATGGTTATGTTAAAATGCCAAATGTCGACACTATAAAAGAAATGGTTGACTTAATTAGTGCACAGCGTTCCTATGATGCTAATATAACAGCCATGAATGCATCCAAGTCAATGCTTATGAAGGCTTTGGAAATTGGTAGGAGGTAAGATATATGAATGTAAACAGAATTGATGGATATAAAAGCCTTGCCGAGATTGGCGAAAAGAAATTACTTGATACAAAAGAAGAAAAGAGTTTTAGCAACTTTTTAACAAATGCCTTAAATCAGGTTAATGAAATGCAATTACAAAGTACAGAATATAAAAAATTATTAGCTGTAGGAGAATTGGACAACCTCCATGATCTAACCATAGCTGCAGATAAGGCAGATACTGCTCTACAAGTTGTTATGAGTATAAGAAGTAAAGTTGTAGAGGCTTATAAGGAAATTATGAGAATTCAAATTTAGTAATCCATAGGGAAGAGGTGCAACGGTGCAGGAATCAATACATAAAGTAAGTCTACAACTAACTGAATATTGGAAAGAGATGGATAAAAAGAAGAAAATTAGACTAGTGCTTATTAGCTTGTTTATCATTTTTGCTGTAACTGCACTTATTCTTACATTGACACGTACCAAATATGAGGTACTATATGGTGATTTAAGTTTAAAAGATATGGGACAAATAACTACTAAGCTAGATGAAATGGGTACTCCTTGGAAAACTGGAGATGACCAGAAAAGCATTTTGGTGCCAGCTGAAAGCAAAAATCGTATTAAAATAGAATTGGCTACCTATGGTTTACCCAAAGAAGGATACACATATATGGATGCTTTTAATGATAGTAGTTGGACAATGACAGATTATGATAAGAAGCAAAGGATGAAGTTAGCTTTACAAAGTGAATTAGCATCTACCATATCTGAAATCGATGGAATCCATAGTGCAGAGGTATATATAGCTGAAAAAGAAACAACAAACTTCATTTTAAATAATAATGATGATGATAAAACTACTGCTTCCGTATTTATTGTAAAAGATAGTGGGGGAAAATTATCAGGAGAAAAAGTAAAAGCTATAAAGCATCTAGTATCAGGTCCAATAAACATAGACCCAGAAAATGTTAGGGTAGTTGATGATGAGGGAAGACTTTTAGAAGAAGAAAATGAAAATGATGTTTTTGCAGCTGATCAATTTGCAGTGAAACATAATCTAGAAACTAGAATTAACGATAGTATAAAGAAATTTCTAGAGAATATCGTTGGATTGGGAAATGTTGATGTTATGTCAAGTGTAAAAATTAACATGGATATAGAAAATACTACAATAGTAGAATTTTCTCCACCTATTGAAGGAAATGAAGAGGGGCTTATTCGTTCCCTTGAAGAAGTAGAGGAGCATATGGTAGGTGGTGCTACAGGGGGAATTCCAGGAACTGACACCAATGTAGAAGATTATCAAATGGTTGATGATGGCTCTAGTAGATATGATAAAGTAAGTAGAATAATAAATAATGAGTTAAATGAGATAAATAAAGAAATTAGAAAGACACCAGGTCAAGTAGAAAGCGTTACTGTAGCAGTACTGATTAATAAGGATGCTTTGGTAGATGGTGAAATGACTCCAGAAAGAGAAAAGGAATTTTCTGATTTAATATTTGCAGCAACTGGTTTAGACACTAAACAAGTACAAGTAAAGGCAGTGAGCTTTAATAAACAAGCAGCAGATACTAATATTCTTCAAGGAAAGTCAAATAATTGGTTATATATTGGTATTATTTTATTAGTGTTACTAATATTAGCAATAATTATTTATATGAGGTTAAAAGCTAAAAAATCTGCTACTGATGAATTAGAAAGAATATTAGAAGAGAGATCTTCAATTGAATTAGAAGTTGCGGACCTTGACTTTGATGCAGAAGAATCAAAAATGAAGGCTCAAATTGATAAATTTATTGAAAAGAAGCCTGATTCAGTTGCTCAGTTGCTTAGAAATTGGTTAAATGAATAGGAGCGAGTTAATATGTCTAAGAGACAATTTAGTGGGAAAGAGAAGGTAGCAATATTACTAATTGCATTAGGACCTCAAAAATCTGCTGAGATATTTAAACATCTAAATGAAGAAGAAATAGAAGAGTTAACATTGCAAATTGCAAATATGAGAATGGTTTCTCCTGAGGAGAAACAAACGGTAATTGAGGAATTTTATCAAATATGCTTAGCTCAAGAGTATATATCTGAAGGCGGTATTAACTATGCTAAAGATGTATTAGAAAGAGCTTTGGGATCTGATAAGGCCATAGATATAATTAATAAATTAACATCTTCATTACATGTGAGGCCGTTTGAGTTTATAAGAAAGGCTGATCCAAATCAGCTTTTAAATTACATACAAAATGAGCACCCACAAACAATAGCATTAATATTATCTTATTTGGGATCTTCACAGGCAGCACAAATTCTTTCATCTTTACCATTGGAAAAGCAATCAGATGTTACTAGAAGAATAGCAATAATGGATAGAACGTCTCCAGAGGTTGTAAGAGAAATAGAAGATATTTTAGAAAGTAAATTCTCAAATATTCTAGCACAGGATTATACAACTACTGGCGGAATTCAAGCAGTAGTAGATATTTTAAACTCTGTAGATAGAGGAACAGAAAAACATATAATGGAAGATCTTGATATTAGTGATGCAGAATTAAGTGAAGAAATTAGAAGAAGGATGTTTGTATTTGAAGATATTATTACCCTTGATAATAGAAGTATCCAAAGAATTATTAGAGAAATTGATAACTCTCAATGGGCTATTGCTCTTAAGGGTGCAAGTGAAGAAGTTAAGGACCTTATATTTGCTAACATGTCAAAACGACTAGTTGAAATGATAAAAGAGGATATAGAATTCATGGGTCCTGTGCGTATTAGAGATATAGAAGATGCACAACAAAATATAGTAAATATTATTAGAAAGCTAGAAGATGATGGGGAAATAATTACTCCTAGAGGAGGAGATGAGATAATTGTCTAGTGTTATTAAATCCTTTAGAGTAGTAGAGACAGAGCCAGTGCATTTATCGAAAGACTCAGATAATGAACATGAAAAACTTATGGAATCAATTATTGAAAAAGCAAGAGATGAGGCAAAAGATGAATATGAAAAAATAATTGATGACGCTAAAAAAGAATCAGCAAGAATAATAGAAGATGCTGAGAATCAAAAAGAATCCATGATAAGCTCTGCTTATATTAAATCCAAGGAAGTTTTAGAACAATCTAAAGAAGAAGGCTATAAAAAAGGCTATGATGAAGGTCATGATGAAGGGTATGAAGTAGGTTATAATGAAGGGAAAATTAAATCTGACGCTCTAATAGAAGAAGCTTTGGAAATAAAAAACGGATATTTATCAAAAAAAGAAAGTCTTTTAAAAGAGCTAGAAGCAGATATTATTGAATTAGTCACAAGCATCTATGAAAAGGTAATAAATAAAAAAAATGAAGAGGATACTGATATGATAGTTTCTTTAGTTTTAAATGGGATTAATAGTTTGGATTTAACAGATAAGTTAACTATTATTACTTCTAAAGAAGATTATAATATCTTAGAAATGGCTAAGGATGAAATATTAGCCAAGGCAAGTATGATTTCTCAACTTGATATTAAATATGATATTTCTTTAGAAAAAGGTGATTGTATTTTAGAAACCTCTAAGGGAAATATTGATGTAAGTCTTAAAAATCAATTAGATGAAGTTAGAGAATTACTGACAACAATATTAAATAATGAGTGATGATATGGAAAATACAATTAATATAAAGAAATATATTGAGGCTATAAAAGAAAAAAGATTTGTTAAATATACTGGCAAAATAACAAAGGTTACGGGATTAACTATTGAATCTAATGGACCAATGGCTACTATTGGAGAACTATGCTACATATATCCTTATGGAAGCAATAAACCAATTTTATCTGAAGTTGTTGGGTTTAAAGAAGATAAAATACTTCTTATGCCCCTAGGTGAAATGGAGGGAATTGCTAGTGGTAGTGTAGTTGTTGGAAGTGGTAAAACTCTTAGGGTAAATGTAGGAGAAGATTTAATTGGGAGAGTCCTGGATGGATTAGGAAATCCAATGGATGGATTAGGTCCAATTAAATCAAATAAATATTATCCAGTATCTAATGCTCCACCAAGTCCGCTAGATAGAATGGTCATAAAAGAGCCTTTGTCCGTAGGAGTTAGAGCAATTGATGGCTTGTTGACCTGTGGTAAAGGGCAAAGAGTTGGTATATTTGCAGGTTCAGGAGTAGGAAAAAGTACTTTAATGGGTATGATTTCACGAAATAGTACAGCTGATGTCAATGTTATAGGTTTAATCGGAGAACGTGGAAGGGAAGTTAATGAGTTTATCCAAAATGACCTAACAGAGGAAGGTCTAAAAAAATCTGTAGTGGTTGTTGTAACTTCAGACCAACCTGCTTTAATAAGGGTAAAGGGAGCGATGGTTACTACTGCTATAGCAGAATATTTTAGAGATAAGGGATTAAATGTAATGCTCTTAATGGATTCATTAACAAGATTTGCTATGGCTCAACGTGAAATAGGTCTAGCAATTGGAGAACCACCTGTTACCAGAGGATATACACCTTCTGTTTTTGCAACTATGCCAAGATTATTGGAAAGAACTGGTGCTTCAGATAAAGGCACTATTACAGGCCTTTATACTGTACTAGTAGATGGGGATGATCTAACTGAGCCTGTAACTGACACTGCAAGGGGAATCTTAGATGGACATATTGTTTTGTCTAGAAAGCTTGCAAATGCTACTCATTATCCTGCCATAGATGTTCTTGCTAGTATCAGTAGGGTAATGCCGAATATATCAAGTAGAGAACATATTAAAATAGCCAATTCTATAAAGGATATTATGGCGGTATATCAAGAAGCTGAAGATTTAATAAATATTGGAGCATATAAAAGAGGGTCAAATAAAAAAATCGACACAGCAATTGACTTGATGGAGGATATAGAAAATTTCTTAAAACAGGAAACTTATAAAACTTCAACTTTTCAGGAGACATTAGAGGCGATGGAGAATATTATCAATAAAATGAACTAGATAGCAATGGGGGTAAATTCAATTGATGGGTTATAGTTTTAGATTAGAAAAGGTTCTGGGCTATAAAGAAAACATAGAGAACCTGAAGAAAGCTCAGTATGGAGATGTTAATAGAAGGCTTAATGATGAAGAAGAGAAACTACTGAATTACAATATTCATAAAGAAAATTTGCTGACTAAAAAAAATGAATCCACTAAAAATACTAGTGTTGGTAATTTAAAACTATATAATAATTATTTACAAGATATATCTTCTAATATAAAGAAACAAGAGAGTGTAATTGCTGATATAAAAGAAGAACTTGAGAAAACAAAAGAAGAATTACTAGTTGCAGTGAAGGAAAAAAAGGTATTTGAGAAATTAAAGGAAAATGACTATAATGAATTTCTTTCAGAAATTAAAAAGAATGAAGAAAAAATTGTTGATGGAATAGTTACATTTAATAGTACTACCCAAAAATAGGGGGCAGATCTATGGAAATAGCCAATACAGAAAAAAATAAAAAGGACAATAAATTATCTAAGATAGTAATTATATTACTTATTAGTCTAATAGCTATTCCTTTAGCTATTGTTGGCCTTATTTATAATACTAATAAAAACTTTAAAAATGATGTAAACAATCTACTATCAAAAATGCCTGGAAGTGTGGGTGAGCATTTTAGAAATTATCCAACAGAAGTAGAAAAAAGTGAGAAGGTAGATTATTTATCTAGTTATTTTATAAATCTAGACCCAAATACAGCTGCTGATAAAATGTATATAATAAAAAAAGATGATGAAAAGCTTTATATTGATATTCTTAGAGGGATGAATTCTATTTCGATACCTAAAACAGAAGAAATAGTACTTAAGATACGAAATATGGAGCTAAGAAAAGATTTATTATTTTCACTTTATGATGATGCACAAAAAGAAGAAAAAGAAAGATTTTTATCAGAAGTATCTAGATTTGAGAAGCAAGACATTATGACTTCGCTATTGGAGACAGAAAAAAGATTTTCAGACAGAGAATTTTTAAAGATTTTAGCTGAAATCAAAACAGATAAATTAGGTGAGGTACTTTACTATATAGACTCTGATATAAGAAATTATATATTAGATACCTTTAAAGAAGACAAGAAGATGTTAGTGGAAGCTATTATTTATGAAAAGACAAACGAGGTAAATACTTTAATAGATATAGCTAAAGTATATGAAACAAAACCAACAGATGTTGCGATAGATGCAATAGGTAATACCAATAACTATTCATTATATAAGCTTGGAATTATTTATAAAAATTTGTCAGTGCTAAAGTCAGCTGAACTATTATCTAATATAAAAGATGAAAAATTCATAGAAGACCTGTTTGCATCAATAATGCGTGAAGAAAAATTGACAAATTCAGATACTAATATTACAGGTGATATAAGTAAAGCTATGGAGTTTTTAAATGAATATGGTAATAAAGTAAAAGATCTAGTCGCTATTTATGAAAAAATGTCACCTGATAAAGTAGCTAAGATTGTGGAACAGATGATTAAAAATAATGATACTATAACATCTTTTGAATTGAGTTCTGAAGAGGTTTATGAATTGTCTGATAGTATTATTATTATTGATGTATTGTCACAAATGAAAAATCAAACCTTATCAAAGGTTTTAGATTTTATGGAGCCAGATAAGGCTTCACAAATTACAAGGCTTTTAGCTAAGCCGAAAAATAACAATTGAAGGAGGTGAATAAGTGGAAACTATAGTTGTTGATTTTAAAAGACCTATTAAATTAAACGCTGAATTGAGCAGCAAAAGTGATTTGCTGAAAAGCAAAGATTTTTCATCTACATTTGAATCTCTAAATAAAAAGATTAATGGTAAAGATTCTTCTCAAAATACTTTAAAATCCAATGAAGATAATAAAAATACCATATCTAAAAAGGATGAGGTTCTGAATGAAAATAAGGATATTGATTCGGAGCCAATAGAAGATAATGATGAGAAAAATGATTATTCCTTAGTATATGGAAATATGATGTATTTTTTTAATAATATATCTGATGTAAAAGATGATTCTAAAGGTAGTGAAGAAGTGGAGTTAGATGCTACTGATAGCTCTGAAACTCTAATCCTAGAGCAAAATTTAGGATATATTCTAGAAACAGAGGATGAAACAGAGGAAATCCTTTTAGAAGGCGAAAATATTGATTCAACGATAAAAAAAGATGAAAGCAATAAAGAGATTAATATTAAGGAATCTAATTTAGCTTATGTAACTAAAGATATAAATGAAAATGTAGGAGAAAGCAAATTAGATAATAAAGAATTTAATTTAAATTCTAAAGTTTTACAGAACAAAACTGATGAAGAAAAAAATGATAAAATATCTGTAACTAATGAAAAAAATTCATCTTATATTGAATCTTTGGATAAGAAAATGGAGTTTAGCTCAGAACAAAAGAATAATTCCAAAACATCTTTGTTTGAACATAATTTAGATACTAATGAAGTGGAAAAGACAGATACAGATATAGAAGTTAATGATGAATTTTTTATTTCCATGGATAAAAATGGTATTAAGTTTATAAAAGATAACACTGTGGAATTAGATAAGCCTGATACAATAAATCACAAAGAAGTAATAGAACAAATAGTTGAAAAGGTTAAAATTGATTTATCTAATACTAAAAATGAAATAAGGGTTAGATTGAAACCAGAAGTGCTGGGTGAAATGACTATGAATATTGAAGTGGTTAAAGGTGCAGTTACAGCTAAGATTATGGTTGACAATCAAAGAACTAAGGAAATTATTGAAGGAAACTTAATGCAGCTTAAAGAAGGAATAAAAGATACAGGATTGGAGATTAAGACAGTTGAAGTTTTTGTAGGAAACAATAGCGATTTTGACAAACATAACTCTGGACAATTTAGTTTTAAACAAAATAACAAAAAAATAAAGATTAAATCTCAAGAAAATAAGACTATAAAGCTATATGGTGAACAGCCTATAGAGAATGGAATTAATACTAATGAAGCATATTTAGAGAACAACTTAAATTTATTCGCTTAGAGAGGAGGAAAAAAATGGAGGTAAATAAGAATTATACAGAGTATATTTATAAATTTAAAGATCAAGAAAATAAAAAAATAGAAGATAAACGAAATAATGACTTAGATAAAGATGCTTTTTTAAGATTATTGACTACACAGTTAGCTAATCAGGACCCTCTTAATCCAATGGAGGATAGAGAATTTATTGCACAGCTAGCACAATTCAGTTCATTAGAACAGATGCAGAATTTAAATAAGACTTTTAGTGATAATTTTAAAGAAACGCATGAAATGTTAAAATTAATGAATAAGAATCAAGTAGAGGCAGATATTGCGATATTAAAGGAAATTCTAAATATAAAAAAAGCAATGGAAGCTTATATGGGTAAAGAGCCAGAAATAAAGGATCCAGAGGAAAAAGATCCAGTAGATGACGGTGATGGAAAGAATCCAGAAGGAGATAACACAATAGAAGATTAATATGGAGTTGTTTTTATGAGTAAAATAGATATTAGGCAACTTGAAAACCGGTTGATTAATTCATCAAAATCAATTGAAAAAAAACAATTTAACTCAAATAAAGACTTTGGGCAAATATTAGAAAAAATTCAAAACAAAGATGAAGAAATTAAGTTTTCAAAACACGCAACTGAAAGATTAAACAGTAGGGATGTAAGTTTAAGTTTAGATGAAATGAATAGATTAAAATCAGCATTTCATAAAGCTGAAAATAGAGGAGTAAAAGATGCTTTAATCTTAATGGATGATAAGGCTTTTATAGCTAATGTCCAGAATAAAATAATAATTACGACAGTTAACAAAGAACAATTAAAAGATAATATATTTACGAATATTGACGGAGCAGTAATAATATAGCTGGACCTTATAGGAAGCTACATAGACCGGACTGACAGATGGTCTATAACTGCTCGATAAAATGGAGGAATGAAATATGATGAGGTCAATGTACTCAGCCGTATCAGGCTTGAGAATACATCAAGGTAAGATGGATACAATTGGTAATAACATAGCAAATGTTAATACCGTAGGATTTAAAAAGGGACAAGTTACATTTCAAGAAGTGTTTAGTCAAGTTGTAAGAGGCGCTAGTGCTCCAACTGGTGGCAAGGGTGGTACAAATCCTCAACAAATAGGTATGGGTGCAGCGCTAGGTTCGATTAGTACTATTCATACCAAGGGACCAGGTCAAAGAACAGATAATCCCACCGATCTAATGATAGATGGGGAAGGTTTCTTTGTAGTATCTGATGATGTAAACTTCAACAATAGATATTATACAAGAGCGGGAAACTTTACTTTGGATAGAGATGGTAACTTGGTAACAGCAGATGGATTCAAGGTATTAGGATATGGTGCAGATTCAGATGGAAATATATTAACAGATGTAACTAATATTAGGATTAATAGATCTGCAACGAAAGCGCCTACTGCAACAGAGTTGATTTGCTTTGAAGGTAATTTAAATTCTAATACTGAATTAATTGACCCAGCTGATCCAAATAAAAAGGGACATCTTATAGACACTGAGATAAAAGATTCACTTGGAAATTCCTATAAAATAACCTTTGAATTAAAAAAAGTAACAGAAAGTCAGGCAGATGGTAATGGATGGGAAATGGTAGTTAAGAGAATAACAGATCAAGGTACAAAGAATTATGTGGAATATCCAGATAATGTACTTGATGCTCTTTCTTTGAAATTTAATAGTGATGGAAAGTTGACTACAGTTGGTGATGCTGATGGTGAGATAGCAAACGTGAAGCTGGATTTAAGTGGTATTGCTTTTACACATAATAAAGATGATGTTGAACTTCCTACAGCAGTTACTCCCTCTGGTACATTTAAAGAAATAAAATTATTCGATCCAGATAATGATAGCACTTTTAAGGACTTGACTCAATATGCAAATGAAATGGATGTTAAACCTAAAGCAAAAAATGGTAATACATCTGGTACTCTAGAAGGATTCTTTATAGATGATAAAGGAATAATTACGGGTACATTTACTAATGGTGAAAGAAAAGCATTAGGTCAAATTATGCTTGCTAAGTTTGACAATCCTATGGGACTTCAAAAGTTAGGAAGTAACTTCTTTGGAGATACAAGAAACTCTGGTGAACCACAATTCGGTGGTGCAGGTGTTAGTGGCTTTGGAGCAATAAGCCCAGGAAATCTTGAGATGTCTAATGTAGATATATCTCTTGAGTTTACTGAAATGATAACTACACAAAGGGGATTCCAAGCAAATTCAAGAATTATAACAACTTCAGATGAAATGCTGCAAGAACTAGTTAACATGAAGAGATAATCTAATTGAATAGGGTAGATTTTTTCTACCCTATTCAAAAAAAAGGTGGGATAATTATGATAAAAGTAAAACGATTAAATGACAAAGAATTTGTAGTAAATAGTGAACTTATACTTTACATAGAAGCCACTCCAGACACTGTTATTACACTTACAAATGGTCATAAGATTGTAGTTTCTGACTCTGTTGATGAAATAGTAGATAAAGTAATTAAATATAAGGCAAGGATACATGCATTCGAAAGAAGACATGATGGAAACGAGGTGTAGGGATTGGATATTGCAACAATAGTAGGTTTGCTTTTAGGGATTGGATTTACAGTTTGGGGAATTTTAGAGTCAGGAAGTTTGTGGGATTATTATGATTTTGCTTCAATTGTAATTACACTGGGTGGTACTGTAGCCGCTACTTTTCTGGCATATCCATTGAAAGATATAGTTAAAATAGGAAAAGTTTTTCAAAAAGCATTTTTATATAAAGCTACATCAGCAAATGAGATAATTGAAGATATAATTAAGCTGGCTAATATTGCTAGGAAAGAAGGCTTACTTTCTCTAGAAGAATATGGTTCTAAACTAGATGATGAGTTTTTAAAAAAAGGAATTATGTTGATTGTAGATGGAACTGATCCAGATCTTGTTAGAAATATACTTGAAACTGAGCTTATGTTTTTGGAAGAAAGACATGGACAAGGACAAGGAACTTTAGAGGCTATGGGTTCATTCGCTCCTGCGTTTGGTATGCTAGGTACTCTAATAGGATTGATAAACATGCTTCAAAAGATGGATGATCCAAAAGCAATAGGGCCAAATATGTCTGTAGCATTGATAACTACTTTTTATGGTTCCTTTTTAGCAAATGTTATATTTTTGCCACTAGCTAAAAAACTAAATGTGAGAAGTAAGTCAGAAGTATTAATTAAGGAATTGATGATAGAGGGATTACTATCAATTCAAGCAGGAGAAAATCCTAGAATAATTGAAGAAAAGCTAAAGACTTTTATTCCACCTGAAATGAGAAGTTCTATTAAAAAGGAACAACTTGGGAAGGAGGAAGCATAGTGGCTAGACGAAGGAGACAAGAGGAATCAAGTGGAGGAGCACCTGAATGGCTAACTACTTATAGTGATTTGGTTACATTATTATTGTGTTTCTTTATTCTTCTATATTCTTTTTCTAACGTAGATGCCGAAAAATTTCGAAGTATAATGGCAAGCTTTCAAGGTGGTTCAGGTGTTTTAGATGGAGGAACTACATTAGAGTTCCCAATAGAATCTTTTGAAGATGATTTAGATGAAGAACTTCTTAGCCTTTTGAAAGATCTGGAAGAATATACGGAAACATTAGGATTAGAAGAAAAAATTATTATCAAGCCAGAAGAAAGAGGTTTGGTTGTTAGATTTTTGGAAAATATACTTTTTGATTCTGGAAGTGCAGATATAAAGCAGGAATCTATAGAAATTTTAAAATCTGTTGCGGAAATATTGAATAGAGATGAATTTTCAAAGAGACAAATTAAAGTTGAGGGACATACCGACTCAGACCCAATTCTGAGATCATCTAAGTTTCCCACGAATTGGGAATTGTCATCTGCTAGAGCAACAAATGTATTGAGGTACTTAGTTGAAGTTGAAAATATAGAGGGAAATAGAGTATCTTCTTCTGGGTATAGTTACTATAGATCAATTGCACCAAATGATACACCTGAAAATAAAGCTAAAAATAGAAGAGTAGATATTGTTATATTAAGGGATTCTTATGAAGAATTAGAACCATAGTAAAATAAAATGGGGTGATAATATGTCTAAAAATACAATTTTAATAGTAATTATTGTTTTGTTGTTGTCATTAATCGCTGGTATAGCTGTAGGCATATTTTTCTTTTCAAATAACTCTGGAGAAAAAAAGGTAAAAAAAGTTGAGACTTATTCCATAACATTAGAAGATCTTTATTGTAATATTAAAGATAGTAAGAGAATTTTAAAAATAAAAATTACTTTGGAAACTATTAATGAAGACACTCTTACGACTCTAACTGAAAAACAATTTCTTATTAGGGATGATGTCAATAAAATAATAACTAATCTAACAGAGGAAGAATTGCGAGGAAAAGAAGGACAAATTAACTTACAAAATCAAATAAAAACTAATATGGTAGAATTATTTAACGATGAAAGTATAATTAATGTGTATTTTAATGATTTTATAATTCAGTAGAGGAGGGATTCTATTGTCTGAAGTAATGTCACAATCTGAAATTGATGCCCTTCTCAATGCACTTAGCTCCGGTGAGGTGGATGTTGAGGAAATTCAAGAAGTTGATAACTCTAAGAAAACGAGGAAGTATGATTTTAGAAATCCTCAAAAAATTTCTAAAGATCAATTAAGAACATTAGAAGTTATTCATGAAAATTTTGCAAGACATATGCAAACCTTCTTAACTGGTTATCTTAGAGCACCAGTTAAGATAAATATATTAACTGTAGATCAATTTGCATATAGTGAGTTTAGCAATGCTTTATCTAATCCAGCATTCTTAACTATTATAGATTTCAAACCTCTAGATGGGCAAATATTAATAGATATTTCTACTAATATTATTTATACAGTAATTGATAGACTCTTAGGAGGAGATGGCATTGGAAAGCAGGAAATGAGAAGTTTCACAGAAATTGAGCTATCTCTTTTAAGAACCATGATGCATAAGATAGTGGGTGATATCAAAGAAGCCTGGAGCAACGTCATAGAATTAAAGCCGATATTAGAGAAAATTGAAACTAATCCACAATTTGCCCAAATAGTTCCACCTAATGAAACTATTGCATTAGTAACTATGAGCATAGAAGTTGGATCTATAGAAGGAATGATGAACGTCTGTATTCCATATATATTATTGGAGCCTGTACTGGATAAATTGAATACAAAATTTTGGTTTACGACTTCTACAAAAGAACATTCTAAAGAAGAATTAAAGGCAATTAGAGATAGGATATTGCAAACTAGAATTCCAATGGTTGCAGAATTAGGAACTACCAAAATTGCAGTAAGAGATATATTAAACTTACTTCCTGGTGATGTTATTAAACTAGAAAATAATGAAGATAATAAAATTCCAATTAAAATTGGATCTAATGTGAAATTTAAGGGCGAAATAGGTGTAATTAATAGAAAAATGGCTATAAAGATAGTTGAAGTTCTAAAGGAAGGTGAAATGATAAATGGCAAGTGATATGTTATCTCAAGAAGAAATAGATGCTCTATTGAGAGGTGGAGCAGATGATGAGAATATGGTTGAATTTTATGAGGATGATCATGAAGAATTGTTATCAGATATAGAAATAGATGCTTTAGGGGAAATCGGAAATATTAGTATGGGGACAGCAGCAACAACTTTATCTACCTTATTAAACAGAAAGGTAAACATAACTACTCCTAAAGTAACTATAACGACTGCTGATGAATTAGCAGATGATTATAAATTACCTTTTGTGGCCATAGATGTTAGTTATAAAGCTGGTTTAGAGGGTTCAAATATTTTAATACTTAATACTGATGATACTAAAATAATTACAGATCTTATGATGGGTAAAGATAGTTTTGATACAGGGAGAGAATTAACAGAGCTTGATTTAAGTGCTGTTAGTGAAGCTATGAATCAAATGATGGGGTCTGCTTCAACTTCACTGTCTGAAATGTTTATGAGAAAAATAGATATAGAACCACCTAAATCTATAGAAATAACTTTTGCTGAAGGAAAAAATACAATTGACTTATTAAATTCATCTTTACCTATTATTAAGATATCATTTAAAATGGTCATAGGTGACTTAATTGATAGTAATATAATGCAGCTAATTCCAATCGAATTTGGGAAGTCTATGGTTGAAAAATTAATGGGGTCTTCTCACAATACTAACGAGTTGACAATGGAGGAACAAACCCCTGCTCAGTCAATGAATTATGCTGAAGATCATATCGAAGTTCCAACAAAATCAATAAGTCAAGAGTCATATAATGTTTCTCAAACTCCAGCAAGGGATGTTGCGAGAACTGAGAATATCAATTATAATAATGTTAGCAAGATTAATGAAGAAAAAGTTATAGTTAAAAAACCTGAATTCCAAAGTTTTGATACCTCTTTCAACTTATCTCATAATAATGAGTCTATTGATTTAGTAGGAGATATTCCTGTTGAAATAACAGTAGAACTAGGTAGGACACACAAGAAAATTAGCGAAATATTAGAATTTGGACAGGGAACTGTTGTAGAACTGGACAAGCTGGTTGGAGAATCCTTGAATATTTACGCTAATGGTAAGTATATTGCTAAGGGAGAAGTTGTAGTTATTGATGATAATTTTGGAGTTAGGGTAACAGAGATTGAAAATTCAAATAGAAAAATCATTTAATAGTCAAAACAGGAGGTTTTTTAAATGTCAAATGGAATTTTAGTAGTAGATGATGCATCTTTCATGAGAATGATGATAAAAGATATTTTATCAAAAAATGGTTTCACGATATTAGGAGAAGCTGAAAATGGAGTAAAGGCTATAGAAAAATATAAAGAGTTAAATCCAGACCTAGTTATAATGGATATTACTATGCCTGAAATGGATGGAATTCAAGCAGTAAAGGAGATTAAAAAAATAAATGGTAATGCAAAAATTGTAATGTGTTCTGCGATGGGTCAGCAAGCTATGGTAATAGAAGCAATACAAGCAGGGGCAAAAGACTTTATTGTTAAACCATTCCAAGCTGATAGGGTTGTAGAAGCTGTAAAAAAGGTTTTGAGCTAAAATATGAACAAAATAAAAAGAATCAATTTGTTATTTATATTTATCTTCGTAACTTTATACGGGTTACCGGCTTATGCTGTGGGATATGAGGAAATTAGTCCAACTAAGATAATTTTTCAGTTGATCTTTTATATTGTGATATTTATATTAGTTATATTTCTTACTTTATACGGAACGAAACTTATTGCAAAAAATTTCAAAGGAATTACATCTAGTAAATATATCTCTTTATTAGATGTAATAAATATTCCAGGTGGTGCTAAAATTATCATAGCTAAAATTAATGATAAAATATATATTTTATCGGTAGCTGATAACAACACAAATGTTATTGATACAATTGAAGCGGATAATTTTCCCACTCATGAAGAAAATTTTGATAATTATTTAAGTAAGTATCTAAAGGGAAACAATAATGATCATAAAATAAATAAGAAATTAGAAAACTTATTTGATAAGTTTAATATCAAAAAGGATAAGGAAGACAGAAATGATGAAAAAAAATATTAAAATAATTATTCTTTCTATTGTTTTAGTAATTATATTTACAAACATTGCTTCCGCTGAACCATCTATATCCTTATTTGGAAAAAGTGTTAGTTTAGAAGATAATAATAATCCGCAAAATTATGTATTTTCTCTTCAACTGCTTTTTCTTCTAACAATTCTTACTTTAGCACCATCTTTATTAATAATGATGACTGGTTTTACTAGAATACTTATTGTTTTATCCTTTATAAGGAACGCATTAGGTCTTCAGCAAACTCCTCCTAATCAGGTAATTATTGGATTAGCTTTGTTTTTAACATTTTTCATTATGACACCTATTGCTACAGAAATAAACAATGAAGCTATTCAACCATTTGTTAGAGAGGAAATCACTCAAGACGTAGCAATTGAAAGAGCTATGAAACCAGTTCGTGACTTTATGTTTAAACAGACGAGAGATAAGGATTTGGGACTATTTATGAGTATGAAGGGAACAGATAACGTAAGTAACTTAGATGAAATACCTACTCACGTAATAATTCCTGCTTTTATAATATCTGAATTAAAAACTGCATTTCAAATAGGTTTTATTATATACATTCCTTTTTTAGTTATAGATATGGTAGTTGCGAGTACTTTAATGGCAATGGGAATGATGATGTTACCGCCAGTAATAATATCCTTACCTTTTAAGATATTATTATTTATACTTGTTGATGGATGGAACTTGATTGTAAAATCATTAGTACTTGGATTTAAATAGGGGTGATATTATGAATAATGTAGATATGCTAAAACTTGCTCAAGATGCTATACGAACAGTGCTTTTTGTCTCAGCCCCTATGTTGATAATTAGTTTAGTTGTTGGATTGATTGTTAGTGTAATTCAGGCTGTTACGCAAATACAGGAGGCTACTCTTGCATTTGTACCTAAAATTGTTGCAGTATTCTTATCATTACTTTTATTTGGCCCTTGGATAATAAAACTGGTAACTCAATTTACATCAGAATTACTTACAAATATTAATATGTATATTTATTAAGGGTGGCTACTATGGATGCAGTTATGGAATTAATTTTTAGTAAGTATCAATTATTTTTATTAGTCATGGTAAGAACATCAGGAATTTTTATTTTTTCACCTTTTTTTAGCTCTCAGAACATACCAAATATAATGAAAATAGGATTATCTTTTTCAGTATCTTTATTAATAACATCAACTTTATCAATTTCTCCTGATTTTAGTAATGAGATATTGATATTACTTATATTAAAGGAGTTGATGGTAGGAGTAATTATTGGATTTATATCCTATGCTTTCTTTTCAGCTTTTTATGTAATGGGACAAATTGTTGATATGAAAATTGGATTTGGGATGGCCAATGTAATAGATCCCCAAAACAGAATACAAGTTCCATTGATGGGAAACTTTTATTATATTCTATCATTTCTTTTATTAATGAGCTTTAATGGTCATCATTTAATTATATCGGCTTTGGTAGATAGCTATAAATTTTTACCTATTGGTGGTTTTAAATATACAGGAGATACAATGAATCTCCTTATAAATTCTTTATCTAAATCTTTTGAAATTGGATTTAAGCTAAGTACGCCAATAGTAGCAATAATATTTCTTACTGACGTAGTTTTAGGCATTATATCAAAGACCATTCCTCAAATGAATGTTTTTGTCGTTGGAATGCCTCTCAAGGTACTAATTGGATTATTAATTATTTTAATCAGTATGCCTATTTTTTTTACTGTCATAAATGGTATTTTTGATCTAATAGTTAATGATATATACAAATTTATTAAGACTTAATATAAGGTTGATATTATGATAATAAAAATTAATTTGCAACTATTCTCTGAAAAAACTGAAAAGCCTACCCCTAAGAAAAGAAGAGATGCTCGGGAAGAAGGACAAATACTCCAAAGTAAAGAAGTTAACACAGTTGTAATTCTCTTTAGCTGTTTTTTAGGGTTAAAGTTATTTGGGGGATTTATGAGTGAGCAATTAAAAAAATTTATGGTTGATATTTTTACTGAAATCAGTAATGTAGAAGTTTTTTTAAATCCCAATAACTTAATGATTAATTTTCTAAATATCTCAACGATTTTTATAATAATAAGCTCACCTATTCTAATAGTTGCTTTTTTATCTTCTTTGATTATCAACTATTTTCAAGTAGGTTTTTTATTTACTACTAAGACGTTAAAAATAAAATTTAATAGGCTAAATCCTATTGAAGGTTTTAAAAAGATATTTTCAAAACGTGCTTTAGTAGAACTTGTAAAATCTATTTTGAAGGTTACTCTAGTTGGGTATATTGCTGTAAAATATGCAAATAGTCAAGTGACTAGAGTGATTAAATATTCTAGTATGGAACCTTTTGAGTCATTTATAAACTTTTCCAATTTGATGTATGGTTTTGTTATAAGAATTTTAGGAATTTTATTAGCCTTAGCAATTATGGATTATTTTTTTCAGTGGAGAGAACATGAAAAGAACCTTATGATGAGCAAACAGGAAATAAAAGAAGAATATAAACAAACTGAAGGAGATCCATTCATTAAAGGAAAAATAAAAGAAAAGCAAAGAAAAATAGCCATGAGTAGGATGATGCAAGATATACCAAAAGCAGATGTCATAATCACTAACCCTACTCATTATGCAGTTGCTATAAAATATGATAAAGATAAATTTGATGCTCCTTATATTATTGGGAAAGGAGTAGATATAATAGCTGAAAATATAAAAAAAGTAGCCAAGGAAAATATGATTCCAATAATAGAAAATAAGCCATTGGCTAGAGCTATATATGATTCAATTGAAATTGGTGATATTATCACAGAAGATTTATATGAAGCAGTTGCTGAAGTATTGGCATATGTTTATAGTTTAAAAGACGAATTCTAGGAGGATAGAAAATGAAGTTAGGAGATATATTGGTAGCTTTAGCTGTAATTGGAATAATACTTATAATAATAATACCCATAAATACAGGTGTCTTAGATTTTTTACTAAGTTTAAATATTTCTCTATCCTTATTAATTCTATTATTATCTATGTACGCCGAAGATGCTTTACAGATAACTATTTTTCCATCTTTATTATTACTTACTACATTATTTAGACTTGCCCTTAATATTTCAACTACAAGGGGTATTCTTTTAGAGGCAGATGCTGGTAAGGTTATAGAAGCTTTTGGAAACTTTGTAATTGGGGGAAATTATGTTGTTGGATTTATAATATTCTTCATTATTGTTATTATAAATTTCCTAGTAATCACTAAAGGTGCTGAGCGTGTTTCAGAAGTAGCTGCTAGATTTACTTTAGATGCAATGCCTGGTAAACAAATGGCTATAGATGCTGATTTAAACTCTGGTCTAATTACTGAAGAAGAGGCGAAGAAAAGAAGGAAAGATGTGCAAAAATATGCTGATTTTTACGGCGCTATGGATGGAGCCAGTAAGTTTGTAAAAGGAGATGCTATTGCAGGTATTATTATTACAATTATAAACATTGGTGCAGGCTTTCTTATTGGGATTATTGGAAAAGGTATGCCTTTGAGTCAAGCACTTCAGAGATATACATTATTAACAGTTGGAGATGGATTAGTAGGGCAAATTCCTGCATTACTTATTTCAACTGCTACAGGTTTAGTAGTTACTAGGGCAGCTTCTGAATCTAATCTTGGACAAGATTTAATTAAACAGTTATTCTCTAATAATCCAATTATTTTATATATAATTGGTGGAGTTATGATTATACTTGGAGTATTTACTCCTTTGCCGAACTTCGCCAATATCTTGTTGGGAATTATATTTATTATTGCTGGATTAAAAACAAAGAGTGCTGTTAAGGAAGAAATAAGTGAGCATATAGATGAAATTACAGAGGCAGATGAATTAAGGAAACCAGAAAATGTATTAAACTTATTGAAAGTTGATGATATTGAACTTGAATTTGGATATGGTCTTATACCATTAGCAGATATTGATCAAGGCGGAGACTTATTAGATAGGATTATAATGATTAGACGCCAAATTGCTATGGAATTGGGATTAGTAGTTCCAATAGTTAGATTAAGGGATAATATTCAATTGAATCCAAATGAGTATATAATCAAGATAAAAGGAGTTAAAGTTTCAAAGGGAGAAGTTTATTTTGATCACTATTTAGCAATGGATCCAGGAATTGGAGAAGGTAATATAGAAGGTATAGACACTATAGAGCCTGCTTTTGGTTTGCCTGCTAAATGGATTACAGAAAAGGAAAGAGAAAAGGCAGAGATATTTGGATATACTGTAGTCGATCCGCCGTCTGTAATAGCTACTCATTTGACAGAAGTAATAAAAGAAAAGGCTTATGAACTAATTGGGAGACAGGATGTAAAAACTTTAATTGAGAATGTAAGGGAAGAATTTCCTGCTGTTGTTGAGGAAGTTGTACCTAAAGTGTTATCTCTTGGTGAAGTACAAAAAGTTTTATCTAATTTACTTAGAGAGCAAATTAGTATAAGAGATATGGTTACTATACTAGAAACATTAGCGGATTATGGAAACATTACTAGCGATACTGATTTACTTACAGAGTATGTTAGGCAAAAAATGTCTGGGTATATTACTAATAAATATGTTGAAAATAATAATCTAAGTGTAGTAACATTGGATAATCAGGTAGAGGAGCTTATTATGAACTCAATTAATAAAACAGAAACTGGTTCATATCTATCAATAGAACCTAATAAGGCACAGACAATTTTAAATAATACTTTTAAAACTATACAAAAACTTACTTCTATTGGTGAACAACCCATAGTGCTTACAGCACCAATTGTTAGACTGTATTTTAAGAAATTAACTGAGCAAATGACTCGAGACGTGGTAGTCATATCATATAATGAACTAGAATCCTCCGTAGAAGTTCAATCAGTTGGGGTGGTAGGTATATAATGAAAATTAAGAAATATGTTGGTCAAACAGCCCATGAGGCTATGTTAAAATTAAAAATGGAATTAGGGCCTGATGCAGTTGTATTAAACACAAAAACTATTAGGCCTAAGGGCTTATTTAAATATTTTAAGAAACCTTTAGTTGAGATTACGGCAGCATTTGAAGATAAAGATCTATTAAATAAAAATACTATTAGTAAATATGAAAACAAACTAAATAGTATCAATGAAGAGCTAGTTGAGTTGAGAAATCTTGTAATGAATATTTCTGTAAATAAGAATGAAGATGAATTTTTTTCACCTATCTTAAAAAAGTTTTATAACACAATAGTAAATAATGGTGTAGATCCTGAGATCGCAATTGAATTATTTAAAAAAATGAATAGTAAGATAAACTTAGAAGAAAAAGACAATGATACTATCGAGAGAATAGTAAGATTTAATTTAGCTGAAGGCTTAGGAAGTCCTGGATCTATTATAGTAAATGAAGATCAAAAAGTTGTTTTCTTTATTGGACCAACAGGTGTAGGTAAAACAACTACTCTAGCTAAAATAGCTGCAAATTTTGTTCTAAAGAACAAATATGACATTGGTTTAATTACCTCAGATACATATAGGATTGCTGCAGTAGAGCAATTAAAAATTTATAGTGATATTTTGCAATTGCCATTAGAAATAGCTTATAATAAAGAAGAGATGATTAAGGCAATTGATCATTTTCGAAATAAAGATATTATTTTAGTAGATACTGCTGGAAGAAATCATAACGACTTAGGACAAGTAGAAGAGTTAAAAGATATGCTGAATACGGTTAAAAAAAAGGAAGTATTTTTATTAGTTAGTGCAACTACTGACTATAAGGTATTGGAATCAGTAATAGATAAATATAATTTTTTAGATGACTACAAATTAATTATTACTAAAATTGATGAAGCTGAAAACTACGGGAATATTTTAAATATTAAACATATTGCGAATAAAGAGCTTTCATATTTTACGACAGGTCAGAATGTTCCAGACGACATTCAAATCATTGATGTTGAAAATATTGTTAAAAAACTCATTGAGGAGAATAACAATGATTGATCAGGCAGAAAAACTAAGAAAAATTATGCAATCAAGAGATATAAGAAACGAAAGAGAATCACTAATTGAAAATAAAGCAAAGGTTATTGCTATATCTAGTGGTAAAGGTGGGGTGGGTAAGACCAATTTCGCTATAAATTTTTCTATATCTCTTAGAAGATTAGGTTATGAGGTCGTAGTGATTGATGCTGACATTGGATTAAGTAATATTGAAATACTAGCTGGTCTCAATGTTAACAATACCATATCAGATATAATATTTTCAGATAAAAATATATTTGAAATAATGACTGATGGTCCAGAAGGTATTAAGATTATTTCTGGCGGTTCTGGATTGAAAGAGCTGAAATTACTTAAAGATGATAATTTTCCAAAGTTAATTCAAGAAATAGAAAAGTTACAAACGGCTACAGATTATATTATAATTGATACAGGAGCTGGAATTTCTAATTCTGTGACTGATTTTATTATGACTTCTAATGAGCTAATTGTTATTTGCACTCCAGATCCAACTTCACTTATGGACTCTTATACACTGATAAAATCAATAATTTATTCTGGATTTACAGGCAAAATAAATGTTGTTTGTAATTTAGTTAATAATAGAAATGAGGGCAAGGAAATTTTTAGTAAATTAAGTAATGCAGCAAATAACTTTCTAAGAGTTCAAATTAATTATTTAGGGTATATAGAAAAAAATGACCTAGTCAATTTTGCCGTAAGAAATCAAATACCGTTTATAATTTCACATCCAAATAGTCCCATTTCTAAGAGAATAAATATAATGGCTATGGGGTTTTTAGGTAATGAATCTTTAAAAACTGAAAGCGATAAGACAAGCTTTGCCAAAAGAATATTAGATGTTTTTTTCAAGAGAGGTGATTAAGTGAGTTTCACATTTGATTCTTTAAATATAGGTGCGAAGATTGAAATTATAAAAATAAATGATAAAGAAGAAATCTCATATCCATCACAGGTTTTAGATATAATTAAACCTAAAGAATTAATAATTAGCGGTCCAATTAAGCAAAATAATTTAGTTTTTATACACAAGGATGAGCATATAAGAGTTTCATATAATGTTGAAAATAAAGGAAATTATTATTTTACTGCTAAGGTTTTATCTAGAAATTATTCTTCTATATATACTTTACACATAAAAAAAATATCTGAAATTAATAAAATTCAATTAAGAAACCATTATAGGCTTTTAACTACGTTAAGTGTATATAAAGAATATTTAACAGTTGAAGGCGATAATATTGAAACACTAATTGAAACCTGTGATACTAAAGATATTTCAGGCGGCGGAATGAAACTTTATTGTAATTACGAAAATAAAGTAGGAGACGAGATAATTTGTTCATTTAAAATAGGTGATCATTTAATAAAATCTAAAGCCTTAGTTGTAAGAACAGAAGAAATCAATAGTTTTAATTATAAATTTAGTATTGGGGTTTCATTTTTAGAGATGAGAGAAGAGGATAGAGAAGTAATCATAAAATATATTTTTGAAAAACAAAGAATCTTAAGATTAAAAGGGCTGATATAGATGATAAAAGTTTTAATAGTAGATGATTCTGCTTTAATTAGAAAAATATTAACAGACATACTTAGCTCAGATACTGAGATATCTGTTGTAGGTACTGCTAGAAATGGACAAGAGGCCTTAGATAAGATAGAAATTTTAAAACCCGATATAGTAACTTTAGATATTGAGATGCCTTTAATGGATGGCTTAACAACTTTAAGACATATTGTATCTAAGTATAAACTACCTGTTATAATGATTAGTTCTCTAACTTCTGAAGGGGCAGAGCTTACATTAAAAGCATTGGATGAAGGTGCAGTTGATTTTTTACCTAAACCTACAAATATTTTTAGTTTAAGCCAAGCAGATATAAAAAGAGAAATTGTAGAAAAAATCAAAGCTGGCGCAAAGTCAAAATTTTATATTAAGGAAACTGTTAAAAAAACAAATACAGTAAAAGTGGATAGGTTAAATATAACTTATGCAGGGTTTCAAAATATTATAGCTATCGGGACTTCAACAGGTGGGCCAAGAGCTTTACAATCTTTGATTTCAGAGTTACCTAGTGATATTAATGCTTCTATCCTCATAGTACAACATATGCCACCTAAATTTACTAAGTCTTTAGCTGATAGATTAAATTCCATTTCTAATATTAAAATTAAAGAAGCTGAAGATGGAGATGTATTATCAAGAGGATGTGGTTATATCGCACCAGGAGATTATCACATGACAGTGGTTAAAGAGTCTAATGACCTTGTAATAAGATTAAATCAAGATCCGCAGGTTATGGGGTTAAGACCAACTGTTGATAAGATGATGGAATCAGTGGCTAAAATCAGTGGATACTCAAAAATAGGTGTTATTTTGACAGGTATGGGATCTGATGGAACAAACGGGATAATAAAAATGAGACAATCTGGTAGCTATACTATAGCCCAAGATGAAGCAACCTCAGTTGTATATGGTATGCCTAAGTCGGCTATCGCTACAAATTGTATAGATATAATATTGCCTCTAGACAAAATTGCAAATAAAATAATAAATAAAGTGGGGGTGTAGTCATGGATTTAGATATTAGTCAATATATAAATATATTTGTTGAAGAAGCAAAAGAACACTTACAAAATATGAATGATGTTTTATTAGAATTAGAAAAGAATCCTTCTCACTTGGGACATATAAATGAGATTTTTAGGGTAGCTCATACAATTAAAGGTATGTCTGGGACTATGGGATTTCATAATATGGCTAATTTAACTCATGAGATGGAAAATGTTTTGCAAGCTGCAAGAAATAATGATATAGAGCTTTCAGAAAATATAATTGATATTTTATTTGAATGCTTTGATGCGTTAGATTCTTCAGTAAGTCATATTATAGATTTCGGAACAGAAGAAGATGACAATAACCAGATAATAATAAATAAATTAACAAATCTATTAAATGAAGAAAAAAATGGAAAACATGAAAATATCCCTGTTGATGACTTGAAGATTGATAATTTTGTTTTAGAAGCCATAAATAAAGCGAAAAAAGAAGGTTTGAATATATACAGAATAGATTTTGTTTTAAGTGAATCATGTATGTTAAAATCTGCAAGAGCTTTTATTATATTTAATACTTTAGAAACCTTTGGAGAAATTATTTATTCTAATCCGTCTGTTGAAGATATTGAAGATGAGAAATTTGATTTGAAGTTTTCTGTTCTTTTAGTAAGCGATAATGATAAATCAATTATATTAAGTGAATTAAATCAGATATCGGAAATAGAAAACATTACTTTAACAGATTCTGAGGATAATAATTCTAATAAGATAATTGAGTCAAAAGAATCTGAAGTACCTACTGATTCAAATATTGTAATGGATGAAGTTAATGTTAAAAGTGAGAAGACAACTCAAACTCACTCTGGTAAAGTTGGAAAGACTGTTAGAGTTGATATCGACCGATTAGATAATCTAATGAACCTAGTCAGTGAACTAATAATAATCAAGACTAGGATGGATGATTTAAGTGAAAAGACAACTGGCGAAAATATGACAGAAGCTATTGAATATTTAGAACGAATAACCACTAATTTACACGATGCGGTTATGAAAGTTAGAATGGTGCCGATAGAAAGAGTTTTTAATAGATTCCCAAGGTTAGTGAGAGATTTATCTAAAGAACTAGGAAAAGAAATAGATTTACAAATGAGTGGAGAAGAAACTGAAGTAGATAGAACAGTTATTGATGAAATTGGCGATCCTTTAATTCATATGATTAGAAATTCAATAGATCATGGGATTGAGTTACCAGCAGATAGAATTAAGATTGGGAAGCCTGAAGTGGGAACCGTTGTACTTAAGTCCTATCCAGATGGAAACAATGTAGTAATCGAGGTAGAAGACGATGGAAGAGGCATGGATCATAATTTAATTAAGAAAAAAGCAGTTGAAAAAGGAATATTAGATGAAAGAGAAGCTGAAAATTTATCAATAGAGGATAGTATTAATTTACTATTTGAACCTGGATTTAGTACAGCCGAGACCATCTCAGATGTTTCAGGCAGAGGAGTTGGACTTGATGTTGTTAAATCTAAAATCGAATCAATAAATGGAAATATAGAAATTGAGAGTGTAAAGGATAAGGGTACTAAGTTTATAATTAGAATTCCATTGACATTGGCTATAATTCAGGCATTACTAATAAAATTAAATGATGAAATATACGCGATTCCTTTGAGTTCTATTACGGAAATTATTAATATTTCTAATGATCAAATAAGAGATGTGCAAGGACAAGAGATTGTATTATATAGAGGTATGACTTTACCAATTATAAGATTAAAAGACATACTAGGCATAGATGATAATAGAGAGAGTGAAGATTTAGTAGTTGTCGTAGTAAAAAAGGGAGATAAACAGGCAGGTTTAATTGTAGATAACCTAATAGGTCAGCAAGAAATTGTTATTAAAGGATTAGGAAAATATTTAGGAGGAGTAAAATATTTATCTGGTGCTACAATCCTTGGTAATGGTAATATTTCATTAATTCTAGACATTAATTCACTAATATAAGGGGGAATCAACATGTCTGAGGTAATAGACAATAAATATGTAGTATTTAAACTAGACAAAGAATATTATGGAATTCCTATTAACAAAGTGATTTCTATAGAGAAAATGCAAGAAACAACAAGAATACCTAATGGTCCTATACATGTTAAAGGAGTTATTAATTTAAGGGGTGAGGTTATTTGTCTAATTGATTTAAGGTTAAAACTTGATATGGAACCTAAAGAAATAGATAATAACTCTCGGATAATAATTGTTTCAAATGATGAGATAGTAGCAGGTTTAATTGTAGATTCATCTTCTGAGGTAATGGAAATAGCCAGAGAAAACATTGATAATCCACCTACTTCTTCTGAAAATGAAAATTTATCTTATATACAAGGAATCGGTAAGGTTAAGGATAGATTGATAATATTACTTGAATTATCAAAAGTCCTTGAGTATTAGAGGTGCAATGATATGACAATCAATGTTGATAATTTAAATAATTTTATGATAGATGTACTTAAAGAATTAGGAAATATTGGTGCTGGGAATGCAGCTACTGCTCTAGCAAATATGATATCTAAGAAAATCGATATGAAGGTTCCTAATGTTCGTATAATGGAATTTAGAGACGTAGCTGAGATATTAGGAGGAGAAGAAAACCTAGTAATTGGAATTTACTTTGAATTAATGGAAGATATCGTTGGTAATATGATGTTTGCCTTAGATATAAATTCTGCTATAAATTTGACTAATATGTTATATAATCGTGAAAAAGAAGATAAGGAACTTGATGAAATGGATATATCTGCATTATCTGAGGTAGGAAATATTATCGCTTCTTCATATGCAAATTCACTATCCTCACTTACTGGATTAAAAATGTATATATCTGTTCCATCAATTTCAATTGATATGGCAGGTGCTATCCTTAGTGTGCCAGCTATACAATATGGACATGTATCAGATCATGCTTTGATGATAGAAACAATTTTCGAAGAAGAACAGAATCTTGTTGCTGGAAATTTATTTTTCCTTCCAGACTTATCTTCTTTCGATAAAATATTATTAGCGTTAGGGGTAAAATAGGATGAATGTTAAAACTATAAAAGTTGGAATGGCCGATCTCAACGCAACAAAATCACCTAACTTTTTAACTACTTTAGGCTTAGGATCTTGTGTAGGGATCACATTATATGATAGAGTCAATAAAATTGCTGGCTTAGCTCATATTATGTTACCTTCTAGTAAAGAAATAAAAAACAATGAAAATAAAGCAAAGTTTGCAGATACTGGAATTGAAGAGTTAGTAGAAGTCATGATAAAGATAGGTGGAGATAGAAATAATTTTGTGGCTAAAATAGCCGGAGGCTCCCAAATGTTTAACTTTAATTCTAGCAATGATATTTTAAAAATTGGTGAAAGAAATGTAATTGCTACTAAAACAAAGCTTAAGGAGTTAAATATAAAAATTATTTCTGAAGATACTGGAGGAAATTTCGGTAGAACAATAATATTAAATGCTAATGATGGTTTATTACAAGTCAGGACTATTGGCCATGGAGAAAAAACAATATAATTTCCATGGGGGGAAATCAAATGAATATTGAGAACTTATGGATAAAATATACTGATACTAAAGATAAAGAATTAAAAAAAGAATTAATAGAATATTATATAGGTTTAGTTAAAATTGTTGCAGGAAGAATGTATAATTTTTATGGAAGCAAAATTGAATATGATGATTTATTAGGGTATGGTGTACTAGGTTTAATAGACAGTATTGATAAATTTGACATAACCAAAAATATTAAATTTGAAACTTATGCTCAAATAAGAATAAAAGGAGCTATAATTGATAATATTAGAAAATTAGATTGGATACCTAGGTCATTGCGAAAAAAGTCGAAGGATGTTCAAAACTCCATATCTTTTCTCGAAAACAAACTTGGAAGAAGCCCCAAAAATGAAGAAATTGCAAAACACTTAAAAATTTCACTAAGTGAGTTAGAAATATTATTATCTGATATATCAACTTTTAATATTTCTTCATTAGAAGAAGTCCTGTTAACAAAAGGGGATTATTCTTCTGAAATTCAACAAGATATAGGAACACCAGAAGATATTTATGAAGGAAAAGAAATAAAGGAGATTTTATCAACTTCAATTGATGCCTTAAATAAAAATGAAAGACTAGTAATTTCCTTATATTATTATGAAGAATTAACTTATAAAGAAATAGGACATGTTATGGAACTATCAGAATCCAGAATTTCACAAATACATAGCAAAGCTATTTTAAAAATTAAAATTTTTTTGGAAAAAGAAGGAATAGTTAAAGGATCTTAGGGGGTGGAGTATGTATAATATCGGTAATGACATAGTACTTGAAATTAGTAGAGATGGGTTATATGGCTATATTACTATATTAAAATATGAAAGTGAAGATCAAGATTATATTCAGATTGATAATAAGGATTTATTAAATGAGATAAAAAAACATATAAAATATGGCTTAAAAGAAAGTCTATTACAGAATCTTTTAGATAATAGAATCACTGGAGAGAAGTTTTGCATAGCTGAAGGGAAAGTACCAATACCAGGAAAGGATGGAAGTATCAAATATCATTTTGATATGGAAAAACCTTTATTACCTAAATTAAATGATGATGGAACAGTGGACTATAGAGAACTAGATTCTATTAATACAGTTAATAAAGAAGATGTCTTAGCTGAGATTATACCTCCAACCGATGGAGAAGAAGGAAAAAAAGTTAATGGAGATACAATACCATATGCTAAAGGCAGAGTGCCAAAATTTAAATATGGAAAAAATGTTAAAGTATCGTTAGATGGTATATTTTTGATTTCAGAACGTAACGGATTAGTTGAATTAAAGAATGGTAAGGTAAGTGTTTCTGAAGTACTGTCAGTGGAAAATATTGATAATAGTACAGGTAATATAAATTTTGATGGAAATGTAATTGTGAATAAAGACATTCTCAATGGTTTTACCTTAAGGACAGGAGGTTCTGTTGAAGTAAAGGGTGCAGTAGAGGGAGGACTAATTGAGTCTAATGGAGATGTTTTAATACGACAAGGAATTCAAGGATACAATAGATTAACAATTAATACTACGGGAAACTTGTCTACTAAGTTTATTGAAAATTCTGTTGTCAATGCCGGATCTAATATAACAGCAGAAGCTATTATGCATAGTAATGTGTCTTCTAAGTCTAACATTCTTGTTCTTGGAAAAAAAGGATTAATTGTTGGTGGTGTTTGTAAAGCTAAGTATGAAATCAGAGCTAGAATCATTGGTTCTACAATGGCAACGACAACAGTATTGGAAGTAGGTATTGATCCAGATGTCAAGCAAAGACATGATGAATTAGACGAAAAATTTAAAACATCTAAAGAGAATCTTGAAAAAATAGATCAGTCTTTAAAAGTATTGGAGGTATTAAAGAGATCAAATAAACTTGATATAAGGAAAGAAGAGTTATACAATGAACTCAGCAAGGCCCAATTAACATTAAGTTTAGAAATTAGTAAAGTAGAAAGAGAATTAATTGAAGTAAAAAATCAAATGAATACTTTATCTAGGGGACAGATAAAAGTTGCTGATACTATTTATCCCGGTGTTAAAATTATTATAGGAAATAGTTTTTTGTATATAAGAGATGAAATGAAAAGATGCACATTCTATAAAGAAGATGGAGATATAAGGATTGGACCATATTAAGAGGTGATAATATGTCTATTAAACCTATTGATTATAATGTTATGCTTCCCAAAACTCAAGAAGTATCAAGTACAAAGTATATAGAAAATATTAAAAACAAAAATATTGTAGAAAGTGGATTTATTCAACAGGAAAAAATCATAAACAAAAACAAGAAAAAAGTCATGGATACAGATAAGGGTAACAAATCGAGAATTGTTGATGATAATAGATCAAATAAACAAGGATATTCACGGAAAAAGGACAATAAAAAATCTGAAAAATCTACTAATAAGAAAATAAATACTAAAAATATAGGAAATAATATCGATATACGTATATAATAGAGGTGTAAGATGATAACTATCATTTTAAATATAATTGGATTAATTTTAATTATTTATTCAATTTATATTATAAGAAAGGATTTGACAAATCATAATACTGCAGTTAATGATTTAAATCAAATTGAAGAAAGAGTAAAGGAATATTATAATCTTACTGAGGAAATAATTGAAGAATTTGATGAAATAATTGATTCTAAATTAGAAATGATAAATAAAAAAAATGAGAAAATACATAATGAACAATTAAATTCTATCATTAGTAGTGATAATAATCTTTTAAGTAATAACAGTTCAAATATGGTTAGCATAAACTCAAGCTCCATCCATAAAAATGTCGTTGAGTTAAAAAAAATTGGATTAACAAACGAAGAGATTGCAAAAAAATTGAATAAAGGTATTAGGGAAGTCGAAATCATACTAAAAATGTACGAAAATATAAAAAGCTTACATTGAATCATTAACACGTGAAGAAATTTTTTATAAAATCAAATTAGGTCAAATTTATATTAGGATTATAAAAAATAGACAATTTTATGTAAAAATCATTGCTTTAAGAATTATGGTATGTTATACTACTATAGTGATTACACACATTCCTTGATATTTGAGGCAGTGCCTGATGGTTCCTCTAATATATGAAAGGGATGGAGGAAAAAAACTTGGAGGTGAATAGTATGTCAGTAATTACAATGAAAGGTTTATTAGAAGCAGGAGTTCATTTTGGACATCAGACTAGAAGATGGAATCCAAAAATGGCACAGTACATTTTTACTGAAAGAAATGGAATCTACATTATTGACTTACAAAAAACAGTTAAGAAGGTAGAAGAGGCTTATGATTTTATTAAGGAAGCTATTGCAGATGGAGGCGAAGTTTTATTTGTAGGTACAAAGAAACAAGCTCAAGAAGCTATTGAGAGCGAAGCCAAAAGATGTAATATGCATTTTGTAAATCAAAGATGGCTTGGTGGTATGTTAACAAACTATAAAACTATCAGAAATAGGGTTGACAGACTTCATGAATTAGCTAAAATGGAAGAAGAAGGTATTTTTGAACTTTTACCTAAAAAAGAAGTTATCAAATTAAGACATGAAGCAGAAAGACTAGAAAAATTCCTTGGTGGAATTAAAAATATGAATAGAATACCAGATGTTCTATTTGTTGTAGATCCAAGAAAAGAAAGAATTGCAGTAAAAGAAGCTCAAATTCTTGGAATTCCTGTTGTTGCTATAGTGGATACTAACTGTGATCCAGACGAAGTTAATTATGTTATCCCTGGTAACGATGATGCTATAAGAGCTGTTAAGCTACTAACTGAAACTATGGCTAATGCAGTTTTAGAAGGAAAGCAAGGGGAACAAATAGAAAATATAGAAGAGTAAATAAAAGGGTAAGGGTTTAAAAGGGATGGTCCCTTCTACTCTTACCATTTTTAACAATATAGGAGGGATAGAATGAATATAAGTGCTTCAACAGTAAAAGATTTGAGAGAGAGAACAGGCGCTGGAATGATGGATTGTAAAAATGCTTTAGTAGAAACAAATGGAGATATAGAAAAAGCTATCGACCTATTAAGAGAAAAAGGATTATCAAAAGCTGCAAAAAAATCAGGAAGAATCGCAGCTGAAGGCCTAGTAGAGGCATATATCCATAGTGGTAGAATAGGTGTTTTAGTAGAAGTTAACTCTGAAACAGATTTCGTTGCTAAGACTGAGGAATTTAAACAATTTGTTAAGGATATAGCTATGCAAATTGCTGCTTCAAATCCTAAATATGTATCAAGAGAAGAAGTGTCTGAAGAAGAAATAGCTAGAGAAAGAGAAGTACTTACTCAACAAGCGATTAATGAAGGTAAACCAGAGCATGTAGCTGCTAAAATGGTTGAAGGTAGATTAGAAAAATTCTTTGAGCAAATATGTTTACTAGACCAAAACTTCATAAAGGATCCAGATGTTAAGATTAGAGATTTGCTAAATGAGAAAATCGCTAAAATAGGTGAGAATCTAAAGATTAGAAGATTTGCAAGATTTGAAGTAGGCGAAGGAATTGAAAAGAAAGAAGAAAACTTTGCTGATGAGGTTGCAAAGCAAATTAATATGTAATTAAATGGAGAACATATATTTGTTCTCCATTTAAATAACACTATACTTGACATTAGGAGTGAATTAGATGGACCCAATATTTAAGAGAGTCGTCTTAAAGATAAGTGGTGAAGCCCTCTCCGGTCCTAAGGGTGCTGGAATTGATATAGATACTATTAATCAAATATCTATGGAAGTCAAAGAATTACACAACTTGGGTGTACAAGTATCTATTGTAGTAGGTGGAGGAAATTTTTGGCGTGGAAGATCCACTAAAGAAATGGATAGAACCACATCTGACTATATAGGAATGCTTGGAACAGTAATGAATGCACTTGCATTACAAGACTCCCTAGAACAATTAGGTGTAGACACAAGAGTACAATCTGCAATAGAGATGAGGCAGATAGCTGAGCCTTACATAAGAAGAAAAGCTGTTAGACATTTAGAAAAGGGGAGAGTAGTAATATTCGCTGCGGGAACAGGTAACCCCTATTTTTCAACTGATACTACGGCTGCTCTTAGGGCTGCTGAAATAGAAGCAGATGTAATATTGCTAGCTAAAAAAGGTGTAGATGGAGTTTATGACTCAGATCCAAATGTGAATTGCAATGCAAAGAAGTTTGATACATTGAAATATATTGATATTTTAAACTTAGGGCTTGGTATAATGGATTCAACTGCAACTTCATTATGTATGGATAATAAGATTCCCCTAATTGTATTTGGCATTGATGAACCAAATAATATTATTAATGTTGTTTTAGGTAAAAAAATTGGAACACATGTAAAGGAGGATTAATTATGTATACTGGACTTTACAAAGAAGCAGAAGAAAAGATGAAAAAGACTATTTCGGTTTACAAAGAAGAGTTACAAAGCATTAGAGCGGGGAGAGCAAACCCGTCATTACTTGACAAAATCACAGTAGATTACTATGGACAGATAACACCTTTAAAACAGGTAGGAAGCGTTTCGGCTCCAGAACCAAGAATGTTAGTTATTCAACCTTGGGATGTAAAATTGATACCGGTAATCGAAAAAGAAATATTAAAATCTGATTTAGGTCTAAATCCATCAAATGATGGTAAAGTAATCAGATTGCTGATTCCTGCCCTAACTGAGGAAAGAAGAAAAGAATTAACAAAAGTAGTTAAGAAAAACGGAGAAAATGCTAAAGTTGCTATTAGAAATATAAGAAGAGACCTAAATGAACAATTAAAAAAGATGGAAAAAAACAAAGAAATTAGTGAAGATGATAAAAAATTAGCAGAAGCTGAAATCCAAAAAATAACTGATAAGTTTATTGAAGAATTAGATGCAGTAACAAAGAAAAAAGAAGACGAATTAATGGAAATATAATAAAAAACCCCTTCTTCATAGGAAGGGGTTTTTAGTGATGAGGTGATATATGTGGCAGATATTAATCAAACAATAGAACAACTTAAATCTCAAATTGATATGATAAATCTTCCAAAACATGTTGCAATAATTATGGATGGAAATGGTAGATGGGCAAAAAAAAGATTTTTACCAAGAAATTTCGGTCATCAAGAAGGAATGGAAAGAGTAATTGAAATTGTTGGAGCTGCATCTAATTTGGGGATAAAACATTTATCACTTTATGCTTTTTCAACAGAAAATTGGAAGAGGCCTCTGGAGGAAGTGCAAGGCTTGATGAAAATTTTAGTTCAATATATAATGCGAGAATTAGATAAATTACATAAGAATAATGTCAAAGTACAAATTATGGGAGATATTGAAAAATTACCAAAGTATGCTAAAGATGAAGTAATAAAAACCATGAGAACTACCTCCCAAAATACTGGAATGATATTAAATATTGGATTAAACTATGGTGGAAGAGATGAAATAATATTTGGAATTAAAAACCTTTTAATTGATATAGAAATGGGTAAAATTAATATAGATGATTTAAATGAAACTAACTTTTCCAATTATCTATATACAAAAGGGCAACCTGATCCTGATTTGCTTATTAGACCAAGTGGAGAACTTAGACTTAGTAATTTTATGTTATATCAAATAGCTTATACAGAATTTTGCTTTTATGATATACTATGGCCAGACTTTACAGAAAAACATTTATTATTATCCATTATTGATTATCAAAAAAGAAATAGAAGATTTGGAGGAATATAAGTGAAAGATTTAAGCAAGAGATTCTTTAGTGGCTTAGTTGGTTTAATCCTATTAATTTTCATTGTCTCAAAGGGAGGATATTTGTTATCTTTTGCTGTTTATATAGTTTCGATAATTGGTTTAAGAGAATTTTATAAGGCTATAGAGAAAGTTAATATTAAGCCTATTTATCTAGTTGGATATTTAGGAGTAACTGGATTATTCATAAATATTATGTTAGAAAATAAATATTTAGGACTTATTATTACTTTACTTATTATTACTTTACTTATTTTATTTATTACTAATAAAAATATATCTATAGAGGATATATCAATAACTCTTTTGGGAATAGCATATATTCCGTTTTTGCTTTCTCATATTATATATTTAGATAATAGTAAGTATATTTGGCTAGTTTTTATTATAGCATTTGGTACAGATACATTTGCGTATATAGCAGGGAATTTATTTGGAAAAAGAAAATTATGCCCTAAAATCAGCCCTAAGAAAACAATAGAAGGATCTATAGGAGGTATATTAGGTAGTACTATTTTACTTATCATATATTCAATATACTTTAATTTAAATCCTATGTGGAAAATTATTCTGCTTTCTATTATTTGCTCAGTAATAGCTCAATTAGGAGATTTAGCGGCTTCAAAAATAAAGAGACTTTGTGGAATAAAGGATTATGGATCTATAATGCCTGGACATGGTGGTGTATTAGATAGATTTGATAGTATAATTTTTACTGTTCCAGTAATATACTACTATATTAGTATCTTTTTAATTTAAAATATAGGTGGTGTTTAAATGTTAACAGCGGTATCAGCAATATTTGTTTTTTTGATGGTAATATTAGTACATGAATTTGGTCACTTTGCCGTAGCCAAAATTGTAGGAATTAAAGTTAATGAATTTTCTATAGGCATGGGGCCTAAATTATTTCAAAAGAAAAAAGGAGAAACTGAATATACTTTAAGAGCATTACCAATTGGTGGATATGTAAAAATGGAAGGTGAAGATGAAGTTTCTGATGATCCTAGAGGTTTTAATAAGGTATCTGCATTATCCAGAATAGCAGTTGTAGCAGCAGGAGCAATTATGAATTTCATCTTAGCAATTGTTATACTAGCCATTGTTTCTTATGGAATAGGTATGCCGACAAACATAGTTGATAAGGCATTACCAGGTTCACCTGCAGAGAAAAGTGGATTGATATCAAATGATATTATAATTAGCATAAATAGTATAGAAATAAATAACTGGGAATCTATAGCTAACTCCATAAATAACTCTGACCCTAATAAAGAGATGGAAATACAAGTTAAAAGAGATGGTCAAGTAAAAAAACTTATGGTTAAACCTACAGTTGATGAAGAAGGAAGAACTATAATTGGTATAGCGCCTAAATATGAAAAATCTATATCCTTAGCTATAAAAGGTGGATTTGAAAAAACCTTAATGTTTCTAGGATTAATGTTTGACTTTGTAGGAATGATATTCAAAGGTAAAGTTGGGATTAAGCATTTATCAGGTCCCGTTGGTGTAATTCATGAAGTAGGAGCAGCCGCAAAACTTGGAGTATATAATCTACTCTATATCTTAGGTTTTATTAGCATTAACTTAGGCTTCTTCAATTTACTTCCTATACCAGCATTAGATGGAAGTAGAATAGTGTTTTTGTTAATAGAATTAGTCAGAGGAAAACCAATAGCTCCAGAAAAAGAGGGGTTCATACATTTTGTTGGCTTCGTTCTATTGATATCACTAATGTTATTAGTAACTTATAGAGATATACTCAAATTTAATATTTTTTAGTAGGTGATAAAATTGATTAGAAAAAAAACTAAGGTAATCAAAGTTGGTAATGTACTAATTGGTGGAGACAACCCTATTTCAATTCAATCTATGACTAATACATTGACAAAAGATATTGTTTCTACTATTAATCAAATAAAAAAATTAGAGGATGCAGGTTGTGACATCATTAGGTCTGCTATTACGGATTTGGAAGATGCAAAGGCTATAAAAGAGATAAAAAGACAAATTAATATTCCAATAATTGCTGATATTCAGTATGACTATAGACTAGCCTTAGAATCTATTAAGTATGGAACCGATGGACTAAGGTTAAATCCAGGAAATATAGGTTCTTTAGACAAAGTTAAAGAAGTTGTAAAAGCCTGTAAAGAAAATAATATTTCTATTAGGGTTGGAGTAAATGCTGGTTCTCTAAAGAAGGAGTTTTTAGAAAAATATAATGGTGTAAATGAGGATTCTATGGTTTATAGCGCTTTAGAACAAATCAGATTATTGGAAGATATGGATTTCTATGATATAAAAATTTCTTTAAAAGCAAGTAACGTACCTCTTACTATTAAAGCATATGAAAAGATGTCTAATATGGTAGATTATCCGTTACATTTAGGAATCACTGAAGCTGGACCAATCTGGAGAGGAACTGTTAAATCCTCTGTTGGAATAGGTGCCTTGTTGTCAATGGGTATAGGAGATACAGTAAGAATATCTTTGACAGGCGACCCTGTAGAAGAAGTAAAAGTAGGTAGAGAAATTCTTAAGTCCCTCAACCTTTTGAATGAAGGTATAGAAATAATATCGTGTCCTACTTGTGGAAGAACAAATATTGATTTAATTAATATAGTAGAAGAGGCTGAAAAAAGACTTGAAGGAATTAATAAACATATAAAAGTTGCTATAATGGGATGTGCAGTAAATGGTCCTGGAGAAGCTAGGGAAGCAGATATAGGAATAGCTGGAGGAAAAGGTGAAGGACTTATTTTTAGAAAAGGTGAAATAATAAAAAAGGTTAGAGAAGAAAATTTACTTGATGAATTGTTAAAAGAAATAGAAAAGTTATAATATTTTCATATCCCAGGAGGAGAAGGGGGATAAATTATACATGAAGAATAATCAACTATATCTTTCAGAATTTATTACAAAAGAAGGACTAGAGGATATTAGGAATTTGAAAATTATCATTAATAAAATTCAAATATTTAAAAAAACAATGACCTTAATAGTACACCTTGAATCCCCTACCTTAATTAATAATATAATATCTAATAAAATAAATAGAGTTTTCAAAGATAAGTTTACTCAATTTAAAGTGCAGATAAGATTTAGATATAATGTCATAGGAAGCACTGAAGACAAGATAAAGTTCTATGAAGACAATATTTTAGAAATTATTAAATTAGAAATTCAGTCTAGTAATTCTTGGATTGAAGGTTTAAAATGGGAGATCATTAATGACTCCCTTGTAATTTTTCCACCGAATAAGGTGGCATATTACTCATTAGAAGAAAATGGAATTATAAAAAAAATTAAAAATGCAATCTTAGAAGAAATAGATTTAAATATAGACATCAAAATTTCGGAGCATCAATTTATAGATGAGGAAGGCTTTCTTGATCAAAAAGGTGTTGAAGAAAAAGAGATTGCAAAGGATATTATTATCAATATAGCTGAAGGTTCTAAAGCCAATTCCTCTAATAATAACTTGAATAGGCCTAATAAATATTATATCTATGGAAAAGAAATAAAAGAATCACCTATTAAGGTAAGAGATATTAATATGCAAACTGGCTCTTGTGTAATAGAAGGTATAGTTTTTCAACTTGCAACTAGAGAAGTTAGAGATAATAAGACCCTTGTCATATTCTATGTCTCAGATTTTACAGACTCTATTACTGTGAAAGTATTTTTATCTGAAGAACAAACATCTGAATTTCTTGCAAATGTAGCAAATGATTCTCATGTAAAAGTTGAAGGAGATGTAATATTTGATAACTACTCTAAGAGTACAGTAATAATGCTGAAATCACTTAGTAAAATTGATAAGTTCGAAAAAAAAGATAATGCGGAGGAAAAAAGAGTGGAACTACATCTTCATACACAAATGAGTTCGATGGATGGAGTTACACCACTAAAAAAAATCGCAACTAGAGCTAAAGAATGGGGACATAAAGCATTAGCTATAACTGATCATGGTATTGTTCAAAGCTTTCCAGAAGCCATGGATCTGAGTAAATCATTAGGTATAAAAATGATATATGGTATGGAAGGCTATTTAATAAATGATAAGAAAGAAATAGTAAACAATTTTGATGAAAATAAAGATTATTCAACTTATATAGTTTTTGATATAGAGACTACTGGATTATCTGCTATAAATGATATGATAACGGAGATTGGTGCTGTTAAAATTAGAGATGGAGAAATTATAGATACTTATAGTCAGTTAATAAATCCTGAAAGACCAATACCAGAATTAATTACCAACATTACAGGTATTACAGATAATATGGTAAAAGACAAGCCAATTATTAAAGATGTAATTTTAGATTTCGTAAAATTTATTGGAGACGATGTTTTAGTTGCACATAACGCTTCTTTTGATATTGGATTCATTAGAGAAAAGATGAAGCTGATCAATATAGAACTAAACAATCCAGTACTAGATACATTAGAGTTATCTAGAGCAGTGTTTCCATCTTTGAAGAGCCATAAATTGAATCTTGTGGCTAAACACCTGAATGTAGATTTAGTTAATCATCATAGGGCTGTAGATGATGCTACTGCTACAGCTAAAATATTTCTTAAGATATTAGATATTCTAAAAGAAAGAAATATAATAAGCTTTAGACAGATAAATACTTTAAATTCCAGCAAAGATTTTTCAAAGGATGAAAGCTTTCATATAATTATACTAGCTAAAAATCTAATTGGTCTTAAAAATTTATATAAATTAGTATCAGAGTCACATATAAACTATTTCCATAGAAGACCCAGAATTCCAAAATCTCTTATAGAAGCAAATAGAGAAGGTCTAATAATTGGTAGTGCATGTGAAGCAGGAGAATTATATAAAGCAATAATAAAAAATAGAAGCCTAAATGAAATAAGAAATATTGTAAAGTTTTATGATTATTTAGAAATTCAACCAATTGAAAATAATATGTATTTAGTTAGGGAAGGAACAGTAAAAGATGAGAATCAGTTGAGAGAAATAAATAAAAAAATATATAAATTAGGAAAAGAGAATAAAAAGCCTGTTGTAGCAACCGGAGATGTACATTTTTTAGATCCAGAAGATGAAATATATAGGAGAATACTAATGTCAGGTCAAAAATTTCAGGATGCAGATATTCAGCCTCCTTTATATTTTAGAACCACCGAAGAGATGCTAGAAGAATTTTCATACTTGGGTAAAGAAATTGCAGAAGAAGTAGTTATAAAAAACACTAATTTGATAAATGATATGATAGAGGAAATATTACCAATTCCAGAAGGAACTTTTCCACCAGTCATTGAAGGTGCTGAGGAAGAGTTAAGAAGGATAACATATGATAAAACTGTAGAAGTATATGGAAATCCTTTGCCAGAAATTGTGGAAAAACGTTTGGAAAGGGAACTTAGTTCTATAATAAAAAATGGTTATGCTGTTATGTATATAATTGCACAGAAGCTTGTTTGGAAATCTTTAGAAGATGGATATTTAGTAGGTTCCAGAGGCTCAGTAGGCTCATCTTTTGTAGCTACAATGAGTGGCATTACAGAAGTAAATCCATTGGTTCCACATTATGTCTGTCCTAATTGTAAATATAGTGAATTCTTTGATGATAGCTCTATAGCTTCTGGTGCAGATCTTCCAGATAAAATCTGTCCTAAATGCCAAGCTAAATTGAACAAAGATGGTCATGATATTCCATTTGAAGTCTTTTTAGGATTTGAAGGTGATAAAGAGCCAGATATTGACTTAAATTTTGCAGGAGAATATCAGTCTGTAGCGCATAAGTACACTGAAGAACTTTTCGGAGAAGGTTATGTTTTCAGAGCAGGAACTATAGGAACAATTGCTGAAAAAACTGCATATGGCTTTGTCAAAAAATATCTTGAAGAAAGAGATATAAGTGTCAATGTGGCTGAAATTAATAGGCTGGTCCAAGGATGTACTGGAATCAAAAGGACTTCAGGTCAACATCCTGGTGGAGTTATGATTGTTCCAAAATATAAGGATATTTTGGATTTCACTCCCATTCAATATCCTGCAGATGATAAAAATTCAGGTGTAATAACAACTCATTTTGACTATAATGCTATTAGTGGGAGAATATTAAAGTTAGATATTCTTGGGCACGATGTGCCTACTATAATCAGAATGCTTGGTGACCTAACGGGAGTTGATCCTACTAAAATCCCTCTGGATGAGCCAAAAACTATGAAGCTGTTTACTAGTACTGAATCTTTAGGAATAACTAAAGATGATATAAACTGTGAAGTAGGAACTTTAGGAATACCTGAATTCGGCACAAAATTTGTAAGACAAATGCTTATTGATACAAAACCTAGTACTTTTTCCGAATTAGTAAGAATTAGTGGATTATCTCATGGTACAGATGTATGGATAAATAATGCTCAAAGCCTTGTTAAAGAAAATATTGCACCATTAAGCAAGGTAATTTCTACCAGAGAAGATATAATGTTAAACTTAATTAACTCAGGGATGAATAAGAAGAAAGCCTTTAAAATCATGGAAAAGGTTCGAAAGGGGAAAGGCTTATCTAAGGAAGAGGAAGAGGAAATGAGAAGTTTAAATGTGCCGGAATGGTACATAGAATCTTGTAATAAAATTAAATATATGTTCCCCAAAGCTCATGCTGCTGCTTATGTTATGATGTCTTTTAGAATAGCCTATTTTAAAGTATATTTTCCTGAGACATTTTATGCCACTTACTTTACTATTAAGGCCAATGATTTCGATGCAGATTTAGTTATTAAAGGTAAAGAAACTGTCAAAAACAAGATTCAGGAATTAGAAAAACTAGGAAATGATATGACTGCAAAGGAAAAGAATTTACTAACAGTTCTAGAAGTTGTTTTAGAGATGTATGCAAGGGGTTATAAGATTCAAAATGTAGATATTTACAAATCAGATAGTGATAGATTTATAATTGATGAAAATGGGATTCTACCACCACTTAAAAGCCTAGAAGGTCTTGGTGAAAATGTAGCCAGAAAAATTGTCGAAGAAAGAAATATCTCTAGATTTATATCTATAGAAGACTTAGTTAATCGTGGCAAAGTAAGTAAACCTGTATTAGAAGTATTAACTAATCATGGTTGTTTAGGTGATTTGCCATTAAGTAATCAAATAAGCCTTTTTAATATTTGATTTTTCCTTAATTTATGATATAATTAATTTGACAAAAATGAATTTTTTCTGGGAAAGAGTGGGTTAACCCACTCTTGATTTTTTATTGATATTGTTCTTGCATAATATTAAGTAAAAATTTATGGAGGTGAGTTGATTGAATAGAAAAGGCATAATAAGTATTGTCAAAGAAATATGTGAGCAGTTAGCAGATGAGTTAGGATATGAGTTAGTAGATGTAGAATTTTTAAAAGAGGGTTCAAATTATTTTCTAAGAGTATATCTTGATAAGCCAGGTGGAATAAATTTAGATGATTGTCAAAAGGTAAGTCAATTATTAAGTGATAAACTAGATGACAAAGATCCTATCACTACGCCATATTATTTAGAGGTTTCATCTCCAGGATTAGATAGACCTCTAAAGAATGATAAGGATTTGAAAAGAAATCTAGGAAAAGAAATTGAAATAAAATTATATGAGCCACTGAAGGGTAAAAAGATAATAGAAGGTATTCTAGAGGATTATGAAGAAAAAACAATTGTAATAAGAACAGAGATTAATGAAATTGTTACAATACCTAAGGAAGGCATTGCTTTAATTAAATTGGCAGTTAAATTTTAAGGAGGTTTAATGAATGAATGGAGATTTTATTGATGCCCTTCGTGAAATTGAGAAAGAGAAGGGCATTTCTAAAGATGTAATATTTGATGCTCTTGAGTCGGCACTTATCTCTAGCTATAAGAAAAACTTCAATGCATCTCAAAATGTTGAAGTTGAAATGGATAGAGAAACTGGGAAGGTAAAAGTGTTGGCATTAAAAGAAGTAGTGGATATAGTAGAAAACGAATACCTTGAAATAAGCTTAGAAGATGCAAAAGAAATTGATGATAGATTTCAGGCTGGAGATATTTTAAAAGTAGAAATCACCCCAAAGGATTTCGGTAGGATAGCGGCTCAAACTGCTAAACAAGTAGTTATTCAAAGAATAAGAGATGCAGAAAGAGATGTAATTTATGATGAGTTTATAAATAGAGAGAATGAGATAATTACTGGGTTAGTTCAGCGAATTAGTAAAAACAATGTATATATAGATTTAGGAAAGACTGAGGGCATATTGCCACCTTCTGAACAGATGGAAGGTGAAGAGTATAATCAGGGAGATAGGTTAAAATTACTTATATCAGAGGTTAAAAAGACAACGAAAGGACCTCAGATAATATTGTCTAGATCACATCCTAATCTTGTGAAGAGACTATTTGAGTTAGAGGTTCCAGAAATCAATGATGGAATAGTTGAAATATATTCTATATCTAGAGAAGCTGGCTCTAGAACAAAGATTTCAGTTTTCTCTAAAGATTCTAATGTAGATCCTCTTGGCTCATGTGTAGGTTTTAAAGGAAGTAGAGTAAAAGTAATAGTAGATGAATTAAAAGGTGAAAAAATAGATATTGTAATTTGGAGTAAAGATATAGGAGAATTTATTGCAAATAGTTTAAGTCCTTCTAAAGTATTAAATGTTATAACTAATGAAAAAGAAAAGTCCGCTGTTGTAGTAGTACCAGATTATCAACTTTCCTTAGCTATAGGTAAGGAAGGTCAAAATGCAAGATTAGCAGCAAAATTAACAAATTGGAAAATAGATATAAAATCTGAATCACAATATAATCAAGAAAATCAATAAGAGGTGATTATTTGAAAAAGAAAAAGATTCCTCTAAGAAAATGTATTGCTTGTGGTGAAGGCAAACCAAAGAAAGAATTAATAAGAGTTGTAAGAAATAATGAAAAAGAAGTAAGTATTGATATAACTGGTAAAATGAATGGACGTGGAGCATATATATGCTCCAATCTTGAATGTTTAGAACTTGCACAGAAAGGTAAAAAACTATCTAGAACTTTAGAAGTTGAAGTACCAAATGATGTATATGAAAGTTTAAAAGATATAATTCAATCAAAATTGGGAAAATAAGAAATATCACCTTTAAATATGATAGGGGGGTATATAATATGAAAAAAATTAGAGTATATGAATTGGCTAGGGAATTAGGAATTAGTAGCAAAGATTTAATTGAAAAAATTGTTAGTTTAGACATAACTGTAAGCAATCATATGAGTGCTTTAGAAGATGAAGATGCAAGGATAATAAAATCATTATTGTCAGAAGAAGAAGAGGAAAACATAGTTGGTGAAAAGTTTGATGATATTGATGAAAATATAAAAGATAGTAACAAGATTATCAGTAAAAGAGATGTCGAAGAAGATGAAAAAATTGTTAAAGAAATAGAAAATAGGGATAATACAAAACAAAGGAATAAGAAACAAAGAAATAAAAACAAAGTGAAGAATAATAGTATGAGTAAAGAAAATACTATAATTAGTAAAGAAGGGAATGAGGTTGTTATAGAAATCGAAGATAATATCATTGTAAAAGATTTAGCCGATAAAATAGGTGTAAGTCCATCACAAATAATTTCTAAATTAATAGGGTTAGGAGTAATGGTAAACCAAAATCAATCAATAGATTCTGATATAGCGATTATAGTTGCTGAAGAATTTGGTATTGAGTTAACGATAAAAGAAGCTTCTAAAGAAAGTCAAGAATCAATAGAAGATGAATTTAATTTAGACTACGAAGATAATCCAGAAGATTTAAAATCTAGAGCTCCTATAGTAACAGTAATGGGACACGTAGACCATGGTAAAACCTCTTTGCTAGATGCTATTAAAGAAACTAGTGTTACAAAATCTGAAGCTGGAGGAATTACTCAGCATATAGGTGCTTATGCTGTGAATATTAATAACAGAAAAATATGCTTCTTAGATACACCAGGTCACGAAGCTTTTACGTCTATGCGTGCTAGAGGTGCACAAGTGACAGATATTGCCATATTAGTCGTAGCAGCTGATGATGGAGTTATGCCTCAGACCATAGAAGCAATAAATCATGCTAAGGCTGCTAAGGTTCCAATAATCGTAGCAATTAATAAAATGGATAAACCTACAGCCAATGTAGATAGAATCAAACAAGAATTAGTAGAGAATGCTTTAGTTCCAGAGGATTGGGGCGGGGATACTATAACAGTGCCAGTATCAGCCAAAAATCGTCAAGGAATAGAAGAGTTACTTGAAATGATATTACTTGTTGCAGAAATACAAGAGTTAAAAGCTAATCCAAATAGGAATGCAGTGGGTACAATTGTAGAAGCTCAACTTGATAAAGGGAAGGGACCATTAGCTACTGTATTAGTTCAAAAAGGAACTTTGGAAGTTGGAGATATGGTTATTTCTGGTTCCGCTTTTGGTAGAGTAAGAGCTATGCTTGACGATAAAGGTAAAAGAGTTAAAAAAGCTGGTCCTTCAACACCAGTTGTAATACTTGGATTGTCTGAGGTACCTAATGCTGGAGATTTATTATATGAAGTAGATGATGAAAAAACAGCTAGATCCTTGGCGGAAAAGAGCAAAGAAGCAACTAGAGCAGAACAAATGAAAGCGGATCAAAAAGTATCTTTAGATGATTTATTTGAAAGAATAAAATTAGGTGAAATTAAAGATTTAAATATTATTATAAAAGCTGATGTTAGGGGTTCAATGGAAGCATTAAAACAATCCCTAGAAAAACTTGATACAGATGAAGTTAAGACAAATATTATACATGGTGGTGTAGGAGGTATTACAGAATCTGATATTATACTTGCTTCTGCATCTAATGCTATTGTTGTTGGTTTTAATGTTAGACCTAATTTAAATGCTATAGAAGTAGCTAAAAGAGAAAAAGTAGATGTTAGAACATATAGAGTAATTTATGAGGCAATCGAAGATATTCAAGCTGCAATTAAAGGTATGCATGCACCAAAAATTGTTGAAGAAGTAATAGGGAGAGCTGAGGTTAGGGCTACATTTAGATTACCTAATGGAAGCACTATAGCTGGTATTTATGTATTAGATGGAAAAATAGCTAGAAATGGGAAGATAAGACTTCTTAGAAATGATATTGTTATATTTGAAGGTGGGGTATCATCCTTAAAAAGATTTAAAGATGATGCAAGAGAAGTATTATCAGGATATGAAGCAGGATTAGGATTAGAAAATTATAATGATATAAAAGAAGGAGACTTATTAGAAGCTTACGTCCTAAAAGAAGTTGAGAAATAGAGGTGAAAAAATGAACAATAAAAGACTCAATCGAATTTCCGAAGAAGTAAAAAGGGTGGTTTCAGAACTGATTTATAATGGACTTAAAGATCCAAGAGTTAATTCCATGACAACTATAACAAAGGTGGAAGTAACTAGAGATTTAAGATACGCAAAGATTTATGTCTCAGTATTTGGAAATAAAGAAGAAAAGGAAAACACTCTATTGGGACTAGAAAGTGCAAAAGGATTTATTAGAAAAGAAATAAGTAGTAGAATTGATTTAAGATATGCTCCTGAGCCAATCTTTGTTTTAGATGAGTCTATAGAGCAAGGCATTTATATGTCTAAGTTAATTGAAGAAGTAAATAAGAACTCTAATGTATATGAGGAAGAGAAATATGATGAATAGTATTAAAAATTTATTTGATTTAGCAATCAAACAAATTCAAGAAAGTGAAAATATTTATATTGTTTCACATGTTCAGCCAGATGGTGATAATATAGGTTCAATACTTGCCTTATGGATGGCACTCAAAAATATAAAAGAAAGAGTTTTTATACTTAAAACTGATGAAATTCCCTCTGATTTTTTATTTCTTCCAAATATAAATATAATTAATGAATATAACCATGATGATAATATAGATCTTTTGATTACTCTAGATACTAGTGATGAAAGTAGATTAGGAAAAAATAAAGATTTATTGAATCAAGCTAAAACAGTTATTAATATTGATCACCATATTAGCAATAATAATTTTGGACATATAAATATTGTAGATAGCAATGCAGCTGCAACTGGTGAATTAGTATATAAACTAATAAATAGATTAAAAGTTCCTATTGATAAAGATATAGCTTCTTGTATTTATACTGCAATAAGCTCAGATACTGGTAGTTTTATGTATGATAATACTAGTGCAGAAACTCATGAAATTGCTGCAGAATTAATAAGAACAGGAATTGACAAAGGTAATATAAATATAAATTTATACCAGAGCAGAAGTATAGAGAGAACTATGTTATTTATAAAAGCCCTTGAAACCTTAAAACTATATTTTGAAAATAAGGTTGCTATAGTAAAGATAACTCGCAGTATGGTTGAAGAAGCTAATGCTAAAATGGAAGATACAGAAGGCATAGTTTCATTTATTAGGGAAATTGCTTCTGTAGAAGTCGCAACTATACTCAAAGAATTTAATGAAGAAGAAATAAAAGTTAGTATGAGAAGTAAAAGGTATGTAGATGTATCTTCCCTTTGTGCTAATTTGGGTGGTGGGGGACATATAAGAGCAGCAGGATGTACTATTAATTCTCCTATAGATATTGCCGAAAAATTGATTTTAAATGAACTAGAGAAAGTATTTTAGGTGATTATATGAATGGTATAATAAACTTTTTTAAGCCAAAGGGAATGACTTCACATGATGCTGTAGGTCTTTTAAGAAAAACATTAAAAACAAAAAAAATTGGACACACTGGAACTTTAGATCCAAATGCATCAGGAGTATTACCACTATGTATAGGAAAGGGAACTAGGATCGCAGAATATCTTCTTGATAGTGACAAGGAATATATTGGAGAATTAACACTAGGATATAGGACAGATACTCAAGATATAGATGGTAAGATAATATCTTCTTCTAACAAAATCGTTAGTGAAGAAGATATTATCAATGCCATGTCAAGATATATAGGTGATGTATCTCAACTGCCACCTATGTATTCTGCTTTAAAACATAAAGGTAAGAAGCTTTATGAATTGGCACGTGAAGGGAAGACTATTGAACGTACTCCTAGAAATATTAGAATATATGAACAAAAAGTATTGAATATAGAAGATTGCAGAAAAATTATTTTTTATACAAAATGTTCTAGAGGTACTTATATAAGAACATTATGTGATGATATTGGTATGGATTTGGGTACATATGGTTATATGTCATATTTACTGAGAGTAGGTGCAGGAAGTTTTAAAATTGAAAATGCTTATAGTATTGAGCATATTAGAACATTGAATTTAGAAGAAATTTCAAAAATCATAGTTCCTATGGATAAGGCTTTAGATCATTTAGAGGAATTTATTGTCCCAGAGGAATTATATTCTAAATTAATCAATGGTGTTATGTTACAATTTAATCTTATAGATGAAATTAAGGTTAATAAATTGCTTAGAGTTTATTGTAAAAATATATTTATCGGAATAGGAAAGATTAGCAGAATTGACTCTCAATTTTATTTGAAAATGGACAAAGTTTTAATAATATAAGGTGGTATACATGGAAATTATCGATTTATTAAACTATAATGAAACAAGATTTAATACAGCTATTGCTTTAGGAAATTTCGATGGCATTCACATAGGTCATCAGCAATTAATAAAAGCTATGATATCTAAATCTAAGGAGTTAGGCATAAAGTCATCACTTCTATTATTTAAAAGCCATACAAAAACTATAGTAGATAATAATAGACCAAGTATGATAACTAATAATAAACAAAAATTTAAAATTGCTGAAGACTTAGGAATAGATATTATCTATCTATTAGATTTCGATGATAAGATAATGAAATTATCTGGAGAAGAGTTTGTCAAAGATATCATTATAAATAAAATGAATGGAAAATTACTTGTAGTTGGATTTGATTATAGATTTGGGTATAAAGCTTCTGGAGATTCTAATTACTTAATGGAGCTTGGTAAAAAACATGGTATAGACGCAATTGTATTAGACCCTGTTTATGAAAATAATGAGATTATCAGTAGTTCTGGCATAAGAGAGTTAATAGCTAATGGAAATATTACTGATGTTTTAAATATATTAGGTAGACCATATTCCATTATGGGAAAAGTTATCCCAGGAAAAAATAGAGGAAATAAATTAGGATTTCCAACAGCTAATATAGAACCTATTGATAACTATGTAATACCTAAAAATGGAGTATATATGACTAATACCATAATAGATAACAAAAGATATATATCTGCTACAAATATTGGTTATAATCCTACCTTTAATGAAGATGTATTGAAGATAGAGACTTATATATTAAATTTTGAAGGAAATATATATGGTAAGACTTTGGAAATTGAATTTTTAGACTTTTTAAGAGATGATATTAAATTTGAAACAAAAGAAGATTTGATAAAGCAAATGAAAATAGATATAGAGATGATTAAATTAAGACATTAATATTTACATTTATTATTTATTATGATACTATTATATTGTTACATTACCTATGGCTATGTTTAACGTATCCTCGGCGTCTTACACAGCTATGGGAGTATATTAAAATTTTGGAGGTGTATTATTTATGTTAACAAAAGAAGTAAAGGAACAAATTATTAATGATTACAAATTACACGAAGGTGATACAGGTTCACCAGAAGTACAAATTGCAATCTTAACACACAGAATCAATTCTGTAAACGAGCATTTAAAAGCTCATAAAAAAGATCACCATTCAAGAAGAGGATTACTTAAAATGGTAGGTCAAAGAAGAGGCCTTTTAAAATATCTACAAAATAATGATATTGAAAGATATCGTTCTTTAATTGAAAAATTAGGCATCAGAGGTTAATAAGAGCGGGGGTATCCCGCTCTATTGATTTATAACGAAGAGGAAAGTTTTTAATACTATATATTAAAAACTACTTGTCCTAAATTAGCTTTAAGCAGATTGTTGAAATCTTTGATTTCGTACAAATCGCTTATGCAGTGGCCAAGAAAAGCTACATCGATATTTTGTTAGAAGCTTTTCTTATTTTAGATATTTTTATTAAATAAGGATATAATAAATATATTAAAGATTAAGGAGGTATTGCATGGAAAGAAAATTCCAGTATAAATTAGCTGGTAGAGACCTCACTGTAACCATAGGCAAAGTAGCAGAACAGGCTAGTGGTGCTTGCATGGTACAATATGGAGATACAGTGGTTCTAGCGACTACTACAGCTTCTAAGGAACCAAGAGAAGGGATAGACTTTTTTCCCCTTAGTGTTGATTACGAAGAAAAACTATATTCAGTAGGGAAAATACCTGGAGGGTTTATTAAGAGAGAAGGTAGACCAAGTGAAAAAGCAATTTTAACTTCAAGGCTTATAGATAGACCCCTTAGACCATTATTTCCGGATGGATATAGAAATGATGTACAAGTTATAGCTACGGTCTTATCTGTTGATCAGGATCATTCACCAGAAATAGTTGCGATGATAGGCTCTTCTATAGCTTTATCTATATCAGATATTCCTTTCAATGGTCCTACAGGATCAGCTCTTATAGGGCTAATAGATGGAAAATTTATCATTAACCCAACTAGCGAAGAAAGAGACAAATCTGAAATTCATCTTGTAGTGGCAGGAACAAAAGATGCTATAATGATGGTAGAAGCAGGTGCAAATGAAGTTACAGAGGAAGTTATGCTAGAAGGTATTTTAACGGCACATAAAGAGATTATAGAGTTATGTAATTTTATCGAGAATATTGCAAAAGAAGTAGGAAAACCTAAAAAAGAGTATAATCTATTTAAACCAAATGAAGAAATTAAAGAAAAAATCATTGACTTTAGTAGAGAGAAATTAATTGATGCTATAAGTACTTTTGAAAAACAAGAAAGATTAGATAATATTGATAAAGTAAATAAAGAAATTAAAGATGTATTTTTAGAAGAATACCCTGAATCAGAGCAGGATATCAATGAAATAATAGAAGATATGCTAAAAGAGGAAGTTAGAAGGCTAATTCTTGAAGAAGGATTGAGACCTGATAATAGAAAAGTAGATGAGATACGTCCTATTACTACTGATGTAGGTTTACTTCCAAGGACTCATGGATCTGGATTATTCACAAGAGGTCAGACTCAAGTTCTAACAATTGCTACTTTAGGTGCTATTAGTGATGCCCAAGTTATTGATGGATTAGGAGAGGAAGAATCTAAAAGATATATGCATCATTATAATTTCCCACCATATTCAGTTGGTGATGCTAGACCTTTAAGAGGCCCAGGAAGAAGAGAAATAGGGCATGGTGCATTAGCTGAAAGAGCGCTTGAACCAGTTATACCATCAGAAGATGTTTTCCCTTATACTATTAGACTTGTATCTGAAGTTCTTAGCTCAAATGGATCTTCATCACAAGCTAGTGTTTGTGGAAGCACTCTAGCCTTATTAGATGCAGGTGTACCTATAAAATCTCCTGTAGCTGGAATAGCCATGGGATTGATAAAAGAAGATAGTAAGGTAGCTATTCTTTCCGATATACAAGGTATGGAAGATCATTTAGGAGATATGGACTTTAAAGTAGCTGGAACTAAAGATGGAATTACAGCTATACAAATGGATATAAAAATAGCAGGAATAGATAAACCAATTTTAGAGGAAGCTCTAGAGAAAGCTAGAAAGGGAAGACTTTATATTCTAGATAAAATGGCTGAAACGATTTCAATTCCAAGAGAAAATTTATCACCTTATGCACCAAAAATGTATACAATGCAAGTAAATCCAGATAAAATAAGAGATATAATCGGGCCTGGCGGTAAAATGATTAATAAGATAATCGATGAAACAGGTGTAAAAATTGATATTGACGATGATGGTAAGGTATTCATTGCTTCAGTAACTCAAGAAGACGGAGAAAAAGCAATGGATATGATAAATAAAATAGTTAAAGAAGTTGAAGTAGGAGATATTTACTTAGGTAAGGTAACACGTATAACTAATTTTGGTGCTTTTGTAGATGTTCTAAATGGTAAAGAAGGCTTACTTCATATATCTAATATAGCTAGAGAAAGAGTAAATAAAGTAGAGGATGTATTAGCTATAGGAGATGAAATATTAGTTAAAGTCATGGAAATAGACAATCAAGGTAGAGTAAATCTATCTAGAAAAGTACTATTGCCTGAAGAAACTAAAACTGAAGAGTAATATACTAATGCATGAACCAAAATAAGGTTCATGTTTTTGTTTTTAGGATATTTTCTCAATCCCTTGAATATATATAGATATAAAAGACATTGGAGGGATATATATGAGATTAGTCGTCATAAATAAAAAGACTTTATTAACTATTTTAATTGTGTTAATATTAGCTATAATAGCCTTAGGTATTTCAGTAGTTTATAACAAATCAGAAGAGACCTTTAATTCTGATGTATATTATCAAGGAAATATTGATGACAAGATAATAGCATTTGCTTGTAATGTTGATTGGGGAAATGAGCACATTCCAAACATGTTACAAATTTTCAAGGATAATGATATTAAAATTACATATTTTGTAACAGGTCAATGGGCTGAAAAAAATAAAGATATACTAAAGACTATATACGATAATAAACATGAAATTGGGAACCATGGTTATAGCCACAAGGACTATGATAAGTTATCTTATGATAGAAACAAAGAAGAAATACTGAAGGCTCATAATATAATTAAAGAAACTCTAAATATTGATTCAAAGTATTTTGCTCCCCCATCAGGTGCTTATAATGATAATACGATAAAAGCGGCAAAGGATTTAGGGTATGAACTTATAATGTGGAGTATAGATACCATAGACTGGAGAAAGGATAGTACAAAAAATGTTATTATTGAAAGAGTTACTTCAAAAGCACATAACTCTGCAATTGTTTTAATGCATCCAACAGAGGAGACCGTTAAAGCATTGCCAGAAATAATAAAATATCTATACCAAAATGGCTATAAAATTGGTACAATAAGTGATGTAATAAGAAAAGCACCATAACTAGTTGAAGATGGCTTTTTTTGCCACTGCATAAACAACTTACATGAAATCAAAGTTGCCGGCAATCTGCTTAAAACTCAATTAGTTCAAGTTCCTAATAAAGAAATAAAAAATGACTAGTAGCATTGGAGGAGAATAATGTATTTAATAGACAAACTAGATAATGGTATAAGAGTTGTCATGGAGAAGATTCCCTATGTCAACTCTGTTTCTATTGGAATTATAATCAATAATGGATCTATAAAAGAGGACAAGCATAATAATGGGATATCACATTTTATTGAACATATGTTATTTAAAGGTACAAAGAAACGAACTGCTAAAGATATAGCCGAAGCAATAGATAACATAGGTGGTCAATTAAATGCTTTCACCAGTAAGGAAAGTACCTGCTATTATGCTAAGGTATTATATAATCATATAGATATTGCCATAGACGTATTAGGAGATATGTTGACTAATTCAATATTTTCAGAATCAGATATAGAAAAGGAAAAAGCAGTGATAATAGAAGAAATAAATATGTATTTAGACTCTCCAGAAGATATGGTTAATGATCTACTAAATGAGATAATGTTTGAAAACACATCCCTTGGTCGTCCAATCCTTGGTACAGAAGAAACAATTAAAAACTTAAGTAGAGAAAAAATTATTGATTATTTTATTAATAATTATCGGCCTGAAAATATAGTAATATCTTTAGCTGGTAATATTAATACTAAGGAAGTTTTTAAAATGTTAAATTATCATTTTGGCAACTTTAATAACTCAAATAAAAAGATTTATGAGATTAATAGTATTTATAATTTTACTAATAAAATAAAAGGAATTAATAAAAATACAGAGCAATTAAATTTTTGCATTGGCATGGAAGGAGTGCCAGTTACTTCTGAATATGTAGAAGGTCTATTGGTATTAAATAATATCTTTGGCGGCAGTATGAGTTCAAGATTATTTCAAAAAATTAGAGAAGATTTAGGATTAGCTTATGCAGTGGAATCATATCCATCATCATATAAGGATATAGGTATATTAACTATATATGCTGGATTGCATCCATCTCAATTATTAAAGACAGTAAAACATATAGAAAATGAAATGAATGATATTAGAAATAATATAATTTCAAAAGATGAGTTAGATAAATCTAAAGAACAGCTAAAAGGTAGTTATGTTCTTGGCATGGAAGGAACTTTTAGTCGAATGTATGAAATAGGAAAGTCTCTTTCTATTTTTAATATGGTTCAATCTCCTGATGAGGTATTAAATAAAATAGATAAAGTGAGTGTAAATAATATAAAAGAAATAATTAGTATTATATTTAATAGAGAAAAAATCAATATTGCATATGTTGGAGATATTGAAAATCAAAATATTATTGAAGATAAAATAAAAAATATATTATTTTAATGGAGTGTGATTAATTTGAAAGTAAATGTAATAAATAAATCTCAGTTTGAATTACCAAAATATGAAACGGAAGGATCAGCTGGAATAGATTTACAGGCTAATATTGATGGTCCTATAGAGTTGAAACCATTTGATAGGACATTGATACCCACTGGTTTGTTTATCTCAATACCAAAGGGCTTCGAAGCTCAAATTAGAGGAAGATCAGGTTTAGCTTTAAATCATGGAATAACATTAGCAAATGGTATAGGAACAATAGATAGTGACTATAGAGGTGAAATTAAAGTTATTCTCATTAACCTTGGAAAAGAGTCTTATACAATCAATATAGGTGATAGGATTGCACAGATGGTATTTATTAAATATGAAAAGGCTGATTTAATAGTAACTGATGAATTAGATAAAACTGCTAGAGGAAAAGGGGGGTTTGGGCATTCAGGATATTAGTATCTAATAAGATGTTATCATAAATGATAATGCATAAAATCAAATCTCTGGAATATTATTTAATATATATAATTAGGAGGAGATCTTATGCGTTTACTCGAATTAGGTCAAAAAGAAATAGTAAATTTAAATAATGGAGGAAGACTTGGCTTAATAGCTGATAGTGATTTTTTAATTGATGAAGAAACTGGCAAAATTATATCCTTATTAGTTCCTGAAAAAAGATTAGGTTTCAGGATTCTAGGATTAGAAAGCAATGGTACAGAAATACCTTGGAATGCAATTAGAAAAATAGGCTATGATATGATTATAATAGAATTAGACTGATAAATTTAGATAGCTATTATATATTTTATTACATATATTCTTAATTAAGAATATATGTAATTTTCTTTATATCCCATAGGAAAGTTCCCATTTACCTAGCAATGAAAGAATCTGATTTAAATCTAAAATACTATTATTTTAAATAATAAACATCAATATATCTAAATCTTTACATTAAAAATTTAAAATCTTTTAGATAGATAAGGACCATTGAGGTCCTATTTATTTTTCCCTTAAAACTTTATTTGCTTTTTATATAAAATCTTATAATTATTAAATTCATATAATATAGATATTTAAACACATTGTGAAGTGTTTTACGATTTTTACGGATTGACTCAGACGATAATTTATTTCTGAATAGAATATTATTATTTTTTTAAGCAAATGATATAGATATCAATTATTTTAGGAGGAAATTATGACCAAAAAAGATAACGACAAAGACTGCATGGAAAAAGAAAAATTAGAGAACATTAAAGAACTTGGAGTTGCAAATATTCCAGAGACAAAAAATAACATTCAATTTATATCTATTATTGGAGAAATAGAAGGACATACAATCTCGCCCAATGATAAAAAAGCTACAAAGTATGAACATATTATTCCCTTGTTAATAGCTGCACAGCAAGATCCTAAAATTGAGGGAATTTTCATTATTTTAAATACTGTAGGAGGAGATGTAGAGGCTGGATTAGCTCTTGCTGAATTAATAAACTCAGTTGATAAACCAAAGGTATCTTTAGTTTTAGGCGGAGGACATAGCATTGGAGTACCACTAGCTACTTCGACTGATTATTCCTTTATTGTTCCCACTGCAACTATGACCATACATCCAATTAGAACTACTGGTCTAGTTATTGGAGTACCTCAGACATTTAGGTATTTTCAAAAAATGCAGCAAAGAATAATAAACTTTATTCTAAGAACTTCAGAAATAGGTAATAAAACATTAACTGAGTTAATGTATTCAACAGATGAAATAGCCAATGATGTAGGAACAATATTAGTAGGAGAAGAAGCTGTTAAATATAAACTAATCAATGAAGTAGGCGGATTTTCCACAGCTTTAAAAAAACTTAATGATATCATAGAAAGTAAAAAAAATCTCTAATGAAGCATTATAAGATATAATTTTGAGACTCATATAAAAAAGGTTCCATTAAAATCGAGAACTTTACTATGAGTTATAAAAATAAATAGAATAGAATTCCAAATTATGCTATAATAACTACAGTATGTACTTTAAAGGGGGTATCTTAGGTACTACATAGTTAAAGAATTTGAGGTGACTTAATTGAATAAAAGTAGAAAGAAAACTACAAAGAAAATGGAAGACAAGAATAAATATAATAAGGATATTATGGGAGTCATTATTGTTGCAATAGGTATACTATCTATGATAAGTCTATTTAGTTTTAAAATGGGAATAATAGGCTCTATAATTAGAGGTACCACTTTTTCATTTATGGGCTTTGGATCTTACTTTTTCCCTTTAATTATAGTGGGGTCAGGCATGGTTTTTATTTTAGATAAATTTAATCATCAAGAAGGAAAAATAATTTTATCTATGGGGTTTATACTTTTAAGTATATTAATTATACTTGACGGAATAAATCCTTTTGATTATACATTTTATGATAGAATTAGTAATTCTATTGCTTTAAGTAAAATTGGAAAAGGCGGAGGAATTATAGGTAGCTTTTTTGGATTCTTCTTCTACAAATTATTTGGCTCCATAGGCTCTTATTTGATTTTAGGACTTATTATATTAATAAATATACTCCTAATAACAAATATTAGAGTAAAGGATATTGTCTCCATATTTAAAAAGGAGTCGAAACCGGAAATTAATAAATCAGTTAAACCTAAGGTGATAAATAACGTAGCTAATGATATAAAGCAAGAAGTAAATAAAGAGGATATTAAGATATTAGACTATACGAAAAATTCTCTTGCTAAGGATTCTCCAAAGGAGATAAAGATTAAAGAAGAAATAAATAGTATAGATACTGAAATTAAAATTAAACAAAGTAAAAACCATGTTTCTACATATAGTATTCCTTCATTATCATTACTAAAGTCACCAGCACCTAATCAAGATATAAACGATAAGAAGGAAATACTAAACAATGCTAAAATAATTGAAGAAACCATGAAAAACTTTGGAATAGATGCTATAATTACTCAAATTAATAAAGGTCCTACTATTACTTGCTATGAACTTCAACCTTCTCCAGGTATTAAACTAAGTCGAATAGTATCTTTGTCAGATAATATAGCTTTAAGTTTAGCCTCCTCTGATATTAGAATTGAAGCTCCTATACCTGGAAAGGCTGCTGTAGGAATTGAAGTTCCAAATAAAGTAAAGAGTAGTGTATTATTTAAGGAGCTAATTACTTCTGAAGAATATAATAATATTAATTCATCCGTACCTCTAGCTTTGGGAAAAGATGTATCGGGTAATGTAATTGTATCTACTATAGATAAAATGCCACATTTACTTATAGCAGGAGCTACCGGCTCAGGAAAATCTGTTTGTATTAATACCATTATCATGAGCATTTTATATAAATCATCACCTGAGGATGTTAAGCTCCTATTAATAGATCCTAAAATGGTAGAATTAAGTATATATAATGGTATTCCACATTTATTAATTCCAGTTGTTACTGATGCAAAAAAAGCTGCTTTTGCACTTAATTGGGCTGTCGATGAAATGGAAAAAAGGTATAAGCTCTTTGCTCAAAACAATGTTAGAGATATGAATTCTTATAATAGCAAGGTCAAAGCTAGTAATGGAGAAGAACTTCCTACGATAGTTATAATTATCGATGAATTAGCTGATTTAATGATGGTTTCAGCTCAAGAAATAGAAGATTATATTTGTAGACTTGCTCAGATGGCCAGAGCAGCAGGAATGTATCTTATCGTAGCCACTCAAAGACCTTCTGTAGATGTTATAACTGGTACCATAAAAGCTAATATACCTTCGAGAATATCCTTTGCTGTATCTTCCCAGGTAGATTCCAGAACTATTTTAGATATGGCGGGAGCTGAGAAGCTTCTAGGAAAGGGAGATATGCTATTCTATCCTTCTTTCTATTCAAAACCCTCTAGATTACAAGGTGCTTTTATATCCGATGAAGAGGTAGAGGCTGTTGTTAACTCTCTAAAGGCTCAGGATATAACTGATTATAATGAAGATATTATTGAAATAGTTGAAAGCCCAAGAGAAATACAGTTCAATGATAGTGACGATCTCCTACCCACTGCTATAGAGCTAGTGGTTGGGGAAGGACAGGCTTCAATATCACTATTACAAAGAAGATTGAAAATTGGTTATGCAAGGGCAGCAAGAATAATAGATGAAATGGAAGAGAGAGGTGTAATAGGAGGATATGAGGGGAGCAAACCCAGAAAAGTCCTATTATCACCTGAAGATTTAGATTCAATACTTTAAGGAGAGATAAGATGAAGTTAAGAAAAATTTATATTGTTACTTTAGGATGTTCAAAAAATGAAATAGATTCGGAACTAATGATAAGTATAATGAAGGACAATAATTATGAGGTAGCTGATACATTAGATGAGGCTGATATCATTATTGTCAATACCTGTGGCTTTATAGAGAAAGCAAAGGAAGAATCCATAGAAACAATTTGGGAAATGACTAGATATAAAAATGAAGGTAATTGTAAATACTTAATATTAGCTGGCTGTTTAGCACAAAGATATTCCCAAGAACTAATGGATGAAATTCCTGATATTGATGCAATAATAGGCACAGGAAATATTAGAGATATATCTTCTGTAGTCAAAGAACTAGATTTGAAATCTGAGAAAATTAAAAAGATAGATAATATTGATACAGATTATTTAGAAGATATTAAAAGAATTAATTTTAATACTACTGAATATGTAAGGATATCTGAGGGCTGCGATAATTTTTGCACCTATTGCATTATTCCTAAGTTAAGAGGAAAACATAGGAGTAGGCAAATGGAGGATATAATAAAAGAAGTAAAATATTTAGCTGCAAACGGTGTAAAAGAAATTATCTTAATTGGACAAAATACTTCTGATTATGGAATTGATTTATATGGTGAATATTCTTTATATAAATTATTAGATGAATTGAATTCTATAGATAGTATTTCTTGGATTAGGATACTATATTTATATCCTGACAATTTTGATAATAATCTAATTAACTCAATAAAAAATAATCAAAAGGTAGTTAAATATGTAGATATTCCTTTACAACATATAAGTGATAATGTTTTAAAGAAGATGAACAGAAGAACAAGTAAAGAGGATATTACATCTTTAATCAATAAATTAAGAAAAGAAATACCTGAAATAGTCATTAGAACAACCTTTATTGTTGGATTTCCTGGAGAAACTGATGATGATTTTAATGAACTCTTAAGTTTTATTAAGGATACAAGATTTGAAAGATTAGGAGTCTTTACTTATTCTAAGGAAGAAGATACACCTGCTTATAGCCTTCCTAATCAAGTTCCAGAAGAAATAAAAGAATACAGAAGAGATAAAATTATGGAGGCTCAGAAGGATATATCAGAGGATATAATGATGAGTAAAGTTGGTAAAATATTTGATGTTTTAGTAGAAGAATATAGTGAAGGCGATACCTACATTGGCAGGGCATACATGGATAGTCCCGAAATAGACGGTGTGGTTTACATTAATTCTATGGAAGAAATAGAATTAGGTAGCTTTGCTGAAGTTAAAATCACAGATTATTTGGAGTATGACTTAATAGGGGAGGTAATCTAATGAATCTAGCTAACAAAATAACTATTTTTAGAGTATTTCTAGTACCAATATTCATGATTGTATTATATTCCAATATACCATATAGTACTTATGTAGCAGCAGCAATTTTTATTATTGCATCCTTGACTGATACTTTAGATGGATACATTGCTAGAAGTAGAAATATGGTCACTAACTTTGGAAAGTTCGTAGACCCTTTAGCTGATAAAGTCTTAGTATCAGCTGCTTTGATCTCCCTTGTTGAGTTAGGTAAAATTCCAGGTTGGGTTGTAGTAGTGATTATTGCAAGAGAGTTTACTATTACTGGATTTAGGGTGATTGCAGCATCTGAAGGTGTAACTATAGCAGCAAGTCCATTAGGTAAAATAAAGACTATTACGCAGCTGATAGCTATAATTGCATTATTACTTAATAATTTTCCTTTTAACCTAATTAATTTACCTTTTGCAACTATTATGTTATATATTTCCTTGTTTTTTACAATAATATCTGGAGTAGACTATATATATAAAAATAAATCTGCCCTTAAAATGGGGATTAAATAAAAGGTGATTATACTATGATAGCAGAAATTATTACAATAGGATCTGAAATTACTACAGGTAGTATTTTAAATACTCATAGTAAGTACATTTCAAGTAAATTGTTAGAACTAGGTATAGAAACTTATTATCATACATCAGTTGATGATAATAAAAAAAGAGTAAGTGATATCATAAACATAGCATTACAGAGAGCTGATATTATTATTACCACTGGAGGATTAGGTCCTACTGATGATGACTTAACAAAGGAAGTTATATCTGAAACTTTAGGCTTAGAATTAATAAGTGATAAAGATATTGAAGATAATATTAGAAATATATTTTCTAAATTAGATAAAACAATGCCCACCAATAATTTAAAACAAGCATTTAAACCAGAAGGAAGCCAATTCTTAAAAAATTCTATTGGTACGGCTCCTGGCATATTTTTATCTAAAGATAATAAAAAAATAATCATGCTTCCAGGCCCTTCTAAAGAAATGGAGCTAATGTTTAACAATGAAGTAATACCTCTTATTCATGAGGATTATAATATCATAATTAAATCTGTTAATATAATTGGTATAGGCGAGTCTCAATTAGAGATGAAAATAAAAGACCTAATAAATAAATATTCAGATATTATAATTGCTACTTTTGCAAAAGAAGGAGAAGTTGAAGTCAAAATAATTGGTAAAGGAAAAAATAAAGATATTATTGAAAATAAAATCAATAATGTAATTAAAATACTCGAACAGAGATTTCATGAATATATATATGGATTTGATAATATTCCAATAGAAATCATTGTATTTAATTTATTAAAGGAAATAAATTATAAAATTGGATTTTGTGAATCCTGCACAGGCGGATTAATAAGTAGTCGCTTCAGTCGTATACCTGGTGTATCTCAAGTATTTGATAGAAGTATTGTTACCTATAGCAACAATGCAAAAATGGAGGAACTTGGGGTGAATTCTAATACATTAGAAAAATATGGTGCAGTAAGTGAGGAAACTGCCATAGAAATGGCTAATGGATTACTTAATAGAGATAACTTAGATTTATCGTTATCTGTAACAGGAATTGCTGGACCTGATGGAGGAACTGAAGAAAAACCCATTGGTTTAGTATATCTATGTATTTCTACTAAAGATAAATCTATGCCTATTAAGTGTAATTTTAATGGAAATAGAGAGTCTATACAAAATAAGACAGCTACAAGAGCATTTTTTGAGTTGAGAAAATTTTTATTAAATAAATGATTGACTTAATTTAAAATATATTGTAATATAGAATTAGAACTAACGTTCGTAAATTGAAAGGGGTGACTCCAGTTCAACTGGGATACTTATGATCGATAACATTGAGAAGAAAAAGGCTTTGGATTTAACCTTAAGTCAAATTGAAAAACAGTTTGGAAAAGGTTCTATTATGCGACTAGGTGAAGATGCAAAATTAAATATCGACGTAATACCAACTGGCTCCTTAGATCTTGATATTGCTTTAGGAATTGGTGGAGTACCACGTGGTAGGATAATTGAAATATTTGGTCCAGAATCTTCAGGTAAGACTACTGTATCTCTTCATATAATTGCAGAAGCTCAAAGATTAGGAGGTATTGCAGCTTTTATAGATGCAGAGCATGCTCTAGATCCTGCTTATGCAAAAAAATTAGGTGTAGATATTGAAAATTTAGTAATATCTCAACCAGATACAGGAGAACAAGCTTTAGAAATAGCTGAAGCTTTAGTACGAAGCGGTGCAATAGATATAGTTGTAGTTGACTCTGTAGCTGCCTTAGTACCTAAAGCAGAAATAGAAGGTGAGATGGGTGATAGTCATATTGGACTTCAAGCTAGACTTATGTCTCAAGCCCTCAGAAAACTAGCAGGTACAATTAATAAGTCAAATTCAACTGTGGTATTTATCAATCAGCTTAGAGAAAAAGTTGGAGTTATGTTTGGTAGTCCTGAAACAACAACAGGTGGTAGGGCATTGAAATTCTATGCTAGTATTAGATTAGATGTTAGAAGAATTGACTCAATAAAACAAGGTGATGAAATTATTGGAAATAGGACTAGAATTAAAGTTGTAAAAAATAAATTAGCACCACCTTTTAAACAAGCAGAATTTGATATTATGTATGGTACAGGTATATCTAAAGAAGGTAATATCTTAGACTCTGGTGTAGCTGCTAATATTGTCAACAAATCTGGTTCTTGGTATAGCTATAATGAACATAAGCTTGGTCAAGGTAGAGAAAATGCCAAAGATTTTCTAAAAGAAAATCCTGATGTATCATTAGAAATTGAAAATAAAGTTCGTGCGCAATTTGGTTTAATTGAAGACAATACTAACTCCATGGATATAACTAAAGATTCTGAGGAGAAATAATAATAAGAAATATAGACCTCCTTTAATAGGAGGTCTATTTGTGAGGTGTTATATTTTGAGGATATTATTTTTTACTGATACTCATATTAGAGGAACTACTCCTAAGAATAGAAAGGATGTGTTTATAGATACCCTTGAACAAAAATTTATAGAAATTGTTAATATAGTTAAAGAAAACAATATAGACTTTGTTCTTCATGGAGGAGATTTATTTGATAGACCGGATGTATCAATAACTGTCGCCAGTAAATTTGCTATGATTTTAGACCAGATACCTGTTCCATTATATTTAATAAGTGGAAATCATGATATCTATGGCCATAATCCTGATACTATAAATAGAACTATGCTTGGATTACTAGATGTATTAGGAGTTATAAAATTAATTAAAAGTGGAGAAAAAGTAATTCTTGAGAAGAATAATATTAAAGTGCAATTAACAGGGCAGCCCTATGTATATGATATTGATACTCCAAATCATTTAGATTACTATTTGTTAAAAGAAAGAGATAACAATGTAAATTACTATATACATATAGTTCATGGTATGTTATTGGATAGACCTTTTATAAAAGGAATTCCTTATACCTTAATTGAAGACATAAAAGATACTTTAGCAGATATTACTCTTTCAGGTCATTATCATGGAGGGTTTAAACTTACTAAAATTGATGAAAAATATTTTATCAACCCAGGTAGCTTAGTAAGAATAACAAATAGTTTGAAAGAGATTGAAAGAACACCTCAAGTAATATTGATCGAGTTAGATGATAATATTAAAATAAAACAACTTCCACTAAAGACGGCATTGCCTGGAGAAGAAGTATTAGATAGAAAAGAAATTGAAAACAATCTATTTAAGAGTGAGAGAATATTTGAATTTAAGCAAACTATAGATGCTGCTTTAGATTTTGAAAAAATGGATATAAATGAAGTATTAATGGAAGTATCTACTGCAGAAAATGTAAATGACGAAGTTAAAAGAGAAGCTTTAAGGAGAATCGCTCTTATTCAAATGAAAGGCTTAACTGGTGATTAATATGAAGTATATTGAAAAAGTAATTTTAGAAAATTTTCAATCTCATAAAAGTTCTATTATAGAATTCGATGATCAATTAAATGTTATTGTTGGTCCATCAGACAGTGGAAAAACTGCAATACTTAGAGGAATTAGATGGGCTCTCTATAATGAGCCTTCAGGAGATTATTTCATCAGAGAAGGTACTGGTGAATGTAGTGTAACGGTTATATTTAATGATGGTACAAAAATAAAAAGATATCGAAATAAAAGTAAAAATACTTACTTTCTTTATGATTCTAATAATAATGAAACTAAATTTGAAGGTTTTGGTACCTCTGTTCCCCAAGAAATCATAGATGAAACTGGAATAAAAAAAATACTATTAGATAGTGATCTCTCAAATGCAATTAATTTAAGCGATCAGTTAGAAGGAGCTTTTTTACTATCAGAAAGAGCTTCAACTAGAGCAAGTTCCATTGGAAGACTTGTAGGAGTTAATATTATTGATGATGCATTACGAGAATCATTAAAAGATAGCCGTAACTTATCTAATAGTAAAAAAAATATGGAAGACAATATATTTCAACTAGAGAAAGAATTGTGCGAATATAACTACCTAGACGAACTAGCCAATAGGATTAACCATATTGAAAAAATTAAAGATGAAATACAAGAAAAAAATAAAACCATATGCAAATATAAAGATTTGTTAAACAAGTTTTTAACTATTTTACAAGAAAAAAAAGAATTAAGCTTTTATATGAAAAAACTCGAAAGTATAAATCTAGTAGATAATGTTTTAAACCTTATTTCTTCAGATATTAATAAGTTTAATTATCTAAATAAGCAGTTTAATTCAATGAATAAATTGGCTTTAAATAAAAATGAAAATGCTAAAATTATTACTTCACTAAAAAGTATTGATAAAGTTGAAAACAACATCGCTAAGATGATTTCATCATATGATTTGAGAATCAAGCTTATAAACTGTAAATCAAAGCTAGGAAATATACAATATGAAATAGATGAACTTAAAATTATATGTAGTAAATTAAGTAATCTTAATATTTTGCAAAACAATATAAGTATGATTTCTAACAGTATTATTGAACTTAAAAAATTAGCTGATATAAAAGATAAAGAGCTCTCACTAAGAAAAAGCTTAGCTATTGGAATACGCTATGTCGAAAAGTTACAGGAAATAGATTGTATGTCTAAAATTCATATAGATTTACAGGAAAAGATTCTTCTCTTAAATAAATTAAAGAATTTATATGTTTCCTATGATTCCAATAAAGATGAAATTAAAAAAGTGAATATATTACTACAAAAGTATAAAGATGAAGTGGATAAGCAGCTATCATATTATAAAGAACTGTTATTGAAACAAGAAATTTGTCCTTTATGCTTTAGTATAATTGACAATGATAAAATTAATCATATTATAAGCCATTATAATTAGGAGGTATATTTATGGACTATGAGAAGGAACTTAATAGCTTAAAAGAAAATCTAGAAAAAGCTAAAAATTTAAAGTATAAAGCTGAGGCAAGATTAGAACAATTAAATCAGCAAGAGGAAGAAATAATTAAAGAATTAACAAGTCTTGGCATAAAGCCTGATGAGTTAGAAAGTGAAATCAATAAGTTAACATTAGATATAGATAGATTGTTTAAAGAAGCTAATGAATTATTACCTAAAGATCTATTAGAAAAGAAGTGATAAGATGATAACAGAACTACAAGAGTTAGATGATTATCTAATTAAATCAAAGGAGTATCTTGCAAGAGAATTAGGAAAGCGAGATAAAATTAAAGAACAATTGAAAGTGCAAAAAGATGCTCTTCAAAATATTGAATATGAACTTGGCTTGCTATCTAAAGTAAATATATTGTTTCAAAAAACTTCTGAATTTGCAAGAGAACAAGCTAAAAGTCAAATCGAATCTTTAGTTACTAAATGTTTACAATTTATATTTGAATCGGATATTGAATTTCTAATTGAGATTGAAGAACAAAGAGGGAAATCAAATGCCGAATTCTATGTAATTAATAAGATTGAAGATATATTGGTTAAGACTAAACCTGAGTTATCTAGAGGTGGAGGTGTAGTCGATATAGTTTCTTTGGCTTTGAGAATTGCATTTTTGCAAATTCATAAGCCAAAAATCCAAGGTCCCCTAATTCTAGATGAGCCCGCAAAGCATGTTAGTGATGAATTTATCTTTAATGTTGCCGATTTTCTTAAGCAAACCTCTGAATTGTTTAACAGACAAATAATAATGGTAACTCACAATCATCATTTAGCTGCTATAGGTAGTAATGCTTATAGGGTGGATATAAAGGGGTCTGAAAGTACTGTAACAAGGATTACGTCCTAATTACATCTTGACATTATCTAGTAAAAGTAATAGAATTGAATTATATGTATATTCTATACAGTTTATTATTTCAATTTTTTAAGCTTGTATCATATGCTTATATTTAATGAAAATGAAAATGCAGTATGGAACTTGAAAATTTTATACAATTGGAGGTGTTTAGTTATTGAAGCTTTAATTGCAATTCTAGGAGCAATTATTGGAATTCTCATTGGTTATTTTATAAGAAAGACTATTGGAGAAGGTAAGATAAATAATGCTGAAGAGTTAGCTAAAAAAATCATTGAAGATGCTGAAAAAGATGGAGAAGCTCGCAAAAAAGAGCTTTTATTAGAAGTAAAAGAAGAGATCCATAAACTTAGAAATGAAGCAGAAAGAGAGAATCGTGAACGAAGAAACGAACTTCAAAAACTTGAAAGACGAATTCTCAATAAAGAAGAGAGTATTGATAGAAAAAGCGATGCAATCGAAAGAAAAGAAGAACTATTAGCTAAAAAACTTAAAGAAGTTGAAGATAAGGAAGCTCTGATAGATGATATTTATAAAAATCAAGTATTAGAGTTAGAAAGACTTTCTGGTTTAACATCCGAAGAAGCAAAGGAATTATTATTAGATGAAATTAGAAAAGAAATAGTTCATGAATCTGCTATTATGATTAAGGAAATGGAAAATAGAGCTAAAGAAGAAGCTGATAAAAAAGCTAGAGAAATAATATCTACAGCAATACAAAAATGTGCAGCTGATCACGTAGCTGAAACTACAGTTACAGTTGTGGCTCTTCCAAACGATGAAATGAAGGGTAGAATTATTGGAAGAGAGGGAAGAAATATTAGAACTCTCGAAACCTTAACTGGAATAGATTTAATTATTGATGATACTCCTGAAGCAGTAGTTCTGTCAGGATTTGATCCTGTAAGAAGAGAGGTTGCTAGAATTGCCTTAGAAAAACTTATAGTAGATGGCAGAATACATCCTGCTCGAATCGAAGAAATGGTAGAGAAATCGAAAAAAGAAGTAGACAATATTATTCGTGAAGAAGGTGAACAAGCTGCTTTTGATGCAGGTGTTCATGGAATTCATCCAGAATTAATTAAGCTTCTAGGTAGATTAAAGTATAGAACAAGCTACGGACAAAATGTATTAAAGCATTCTGTTGAAGTAGCACATCTTGCAGGTATAATGGCTGCAGAGCTAGGAGCTGATGTAAAAATAGCAAAAAGAGCAGGTTTACTACACGACTTAGGAAAAGCTGTGGATCATGAAGTAGAAGGTCCTCATGTTGATATTGGAGTAGACTTAGCTAGAAGATATAAAGAATCTAAAGAAGTATTACATGGTATTGCTGCTCATCATGGTGATTGTGAACCACAAACTGTCGAAGCTGTTTTAGTACAAGCAGCTGATGCTATATCTGCTGCAAGACCAGGTGCTAGAAGAGAAACACTTGAAGCTTATATAAAGAGATTACAAAAACTTGAGGAGATAGCAAATTCTTTTGATGGAGTAGAAAGATCTTATGCAATTCAAGCAGGGCGTGAAATTAGAATCTTAGTAAAACCTGATGAAATTTCAGAAAATCATATAATCCATACAGCTAGAGATATTGTAAAAAGAATTGAAGCTGAGTTGGATTATCCAGGTCAGATAAAGGTAAATGTAATCCGAGAAACTAGGGCTATTGAATACGCCAAATAATAATTTTTTAAATAAACGGTAATTAAATAATATAAAAAGATATATTTAAAAAATTTAGTTAGAGGGGGCTATTTTAATGGATGTATTAAAAGTATCAGCAAAATCAAGTCCAAATTCTGTTGCAGGGGCATTAGCAGGAGTCTTAAGGGAAAAAGGTGCTGCTGAAATTCAAGCAATAGGAGCAGGTGCTTTAAATCAAGCCGTAAAAGCAGTAGCAATCGCAAGAGGATTTGTTGCTCCAAGTGGAATCGATCTTATTTGTATACCAGCCTTCACAGATATAATAATAGATGGTGAAGAAAGGACAGCTATAAAGCTAATTATTGAACCAAGATAATATTATAAAAAACCTGCCGTGCTGGCAGGTTTTTTATAATCTATTTTTATAATTTATAGTAAAGTTCTCACTTTATTATTTTGTTAATTTGTATAATCTTATTTAGGTGTTGCAAATACTAATACATTATATTGTAAGGAGGGATTCAATGATCTTTGATTTACATGTGCATACAAATAATTCAGATGGACTGTTTTCTCCAGAGAAAGTAATTGATTTAGCGGTTAAACAAGGTCTAAATGGAATAGCAATCACTGATCATGATACTATAACTGGAATCGAAGCAGCTATTGACTACAGTAATAACTATGATAATTTTAGAATTATACCAGGTATTGAATTTGGTTGCGTATTCAACAATGAGGAAGTACATATACTAGGATATTTCATAGATTACAAAGCTCCAAATCTTATTAAAATAACTAATGAATTAAGGCAATCAAGATTAACTAGAGGAATAGAAATGGTGGGAAAACTTAATCAACTAGGATTAGATCTTTCGATAGAAGAAGTTAAAAAGTTTTCAGGAGAAAAATATATTGGTAGGCCTCATATAGCAAGGGCACTAATTAAAAAAGGTTATATAGCTGATATTCCAGAAGCATTTTCTAAATACTTAGATAGGGGTAAACCAGCATATGTTGAAAGGTATAAAATAACTATTGGCGAAACTATATCTTTGATAAAAGCTATTGGTGGAATTGCAATTTTAGCTCATCCCGGTATTTTAAAGGATAAAAGTATTATTGATTATTGTATTTCATTAGGTATAGATGGGTTAGAATGCATACATTCAAAGCACACAAATGATGATACTAATTCTTTGATTAGTAAAGCAAAGTCAAATAATTTGATAGTTACAGGTGGCTCAGATTTTCATGGAGACTTAATAGATAAAGACTTACTATTAGGTAAATATTTTGTTGATATCGATACTATTCCAGAGTTTAAGGAGAGGATATAAATGACTATTTATAAAGGAGAAAGGCAGAGACAATTTCCTACAAAAATAAGTACAACTTCTTTTGTAAAACTTTATATATTACATCTACTAAACGAGAAATCTTATTATGGTAATAAAATAAAAGATGAAATAAAGAGTAGGCTGAGTAATAGATGGGAACCAAGCCCTGGAATGATATATCCTCTTCTTAGAGAATTAGAATCGGAAGGATATATTGAAGGATGGTGGGATGAACCCGAGAAAAGATCAATAAGAAGGTATAGAATAACTGACGAGGGAATAAGACATTACAAAATATTATTGTTACAAAATAAAACTTCCTTCGAAGATTCTTTACTTATTGTTAAAAATGTGTTAAAAGATATATATGGAGAAAAAATATAATTATATAAAACAAAATACTATTGTGGAGGTATGATTATTTATGAACTTTAATTTATCAGCAAAAGGGTTAAGGATTGCCCCTTCAATTACATTGGAGATTACGGCAAAAGCAAAGGCTATGAAGGATTCTGGAATAGATGTTATTAGTTTTGGGGCTGGCGAACCAGATTTTAACACACCAGAAAATATTCAACAAGAAGGTATTAGAGCAATAAAAGAAGGTCTAACTAGATATACTCCAGCTTCTGGAATAGTCGAATTAAAAAAAGCTGTATGTGAAAAATTTAAAATAGATAATGGTCTAGAATATAAACCAAGTAATATTATAATATCTAGTGGTGCAAAGCATTCTATACATAATGCTTTAATGGCAATATTAAATCCAGGGGATGAAGTTATATTTGCTGTTCCATATTGGGTAAGTTATCCAGAACTAGTGAGTCTAGCTGATGGAGTTCCTGTTTGTATAGAAACAAAGGAAGAAAATGATTTTAAATTCAATGTAGAGGATTTAAATAAAGTTTTAACTGATAAAACTAAAGCAATTATATTAAATAGTCCTAGTAATCCAACAGGCTCCATTTATTCTGAAGAAGAGTTAAGAGCTATAGCTGAATGGGCTGTTAAAAATAATATTTTCGTTATCTCTGATGAAATATATGAAAAATTAATTTATGATGATAATAAACATGTTTGCATTGCTTCCTTCAATGAAGAAATAAAGAGATTAACAATAGTTATTAATGGTATGTCAAAATCCCATGCCATGACCGGATGGAGAATTGGGTATGCAGCTGCTCATGAAGAAATAATTAAAGTAATGAGCAATATTCAAAGTCATGCAACATCTAATCCATGTTCTATATCTCAATACGCAAGTGTTGAAGGTCTTTCAGGAGATCAAGGCAGTGTAGAAGAAATGAAAAAGCATTTCGTGGAAAGAAGAAATTATATGGCTGAAACAATAAATTCAATTAAAGGATTAAGTTGTAGAAAGCCTCAGGGTGCTTTTTATATAATGGTTAACTTTACACAATTATTAGGAAAAACTGTGAAGGGTAAAGTAATAAATTCATCTTTAGATTTTGCTAACCTATTACTTGATGAAGGTAAGGTAGCGGTAGTTCCAGGAATTGCCTTTGGAGACGATAAATATGTAAGATTATCTTATGCAACATCTATGGAAAACATAAAAAATGGATTAGAAAGAATTAAGCAGATAGTAGAGGAATAAAAATAAATTCAATAGCAGGTAAAGGTTAACATAATGTATTTATGTTAACCTTTTTTTATTTTCTCTTCGTCTTATCGAATTAAGTATACATAATTTAATTATGTATACTTAATTCGATTCATCAATCCAACAAACTGATCAGCGTAATATACTCACAGTCAATCAAAATAATTTTAGCAGGATAATGAATATCAAGCTCAAATTTATATATTTAAATTAATTTTTTATACAGCTTAAATTTTTGACCTTGTAGGATCGTTTCTAAGCTCTTTGAAAAGCATAACCAATGTATTTGTGTGAACTTTAATTAAAATCAGTTATACGACCTCATCAGTGATCTTCAGCTTCAAATTGTATGTTTTACTGTTCCTAATTTGATTAAATAGCTTATTTTTAGATAAAATGCGGATTAATATATAATTTGTTTTATATTTATATATTCGAGAACGGAAATATATAAAATATTTGTTTCAAAATCATATTATATGTAGAAAAATAATTATATTATTTAAAAAGTTATTTAAATTGATTTTTGGATAATTTTGGTGTAAAATATTATTAGTCACAAAATAACTATTTTGTGACTAATATAGTGTGAAAAGAGGGACATAATGAAAGATATACCGTTAATCCTAGAAGATTACTTAAATTATATGGAAACCATTAAAGGAGCTTCCCCCAATACTGTAAAAGAATATTTTTTTGACTTGAGAACATTTTTTAGATTTATCAAATTGAGATATAAACTTGTTGATCATGATCAGCCATTTGACGAAATTAACATCTCAGATGTCGAGCTAGATTTAATTAAAAAACTAAGCATTCAAGATCTACACGCCTATATCTCATACGCAGATAAAAAACGAGATAATAAGAACTTTACCAAATCTAGAAAGGTTGCATCCCTTAGATCTTTCTTTGATTATCTCTATTCCATAATAAACGTAATAGAGAAAAATCCTGCTGAAGCTTTAGAGTTTCCAAAAAGAGATAATAGACATCCTTCTTATCTTACTTTGGAACAATCGGAGCTACTATTAAATATAGTGTTAGAAAACAATAATGAGGAATATCGAAAAAGAGATTATGCAATAATTATGCTATTTTTAAATTGTGGCCTACGACTATCAGAATTATCTAGCATGGATATTGATAAAATTAAAGATAGTGATACTTTATCTATTATCGGAAAAGGAAACAAGGAAAGAACCATTTTCTTAAATGATGCTTGCATATCGGCCATAGAAGAATATTTAAAGGTTAGGCCTAAAAATCCAATAGATGAAAAAGCTATGTTTATAAGTAAGAGAAAAAATAGAATGAGCAATCGAGCTATACAGCACATGATTGATAAATATTTGGAAAAAGCCGGATTAGATACTTCTATATATTCTACCCATAAACTAAGACATACAGCAGCTACATTGATGTATAAATATGGCAATGTAGATATTAGAGCCTTACAAGAGATTTTAGGACATGAATCAGTATCCACAACCCAAATATATACTCATATCGATAATGAAAGACTAAGAGATGCAGTAAAAAGTAATCCATTATCTACTAGGACCAATAAAAAGAATTGAGAATATATTCTCAATTCTTTTTTCTATCAAGTCATTTATTTTAAGTAAGTTAACATATTATTTTTATGTCAACTTATTATTTATTTGTAATTGGAATTTTTATCATATCTCCAGGATATATGTATGAATTATCCATTCCATTAAATTCTTTAATATCATATATCATCTTCCTTATATCTGTTTTTTCTGGAAGATAGTTTGAAGCAATATTCCATAGCGTGTCCCCTTCCACTACCTCAATTTCCCTATAGTTAACTCTATATACCGAACTATGAGCTTTATTATTTAATAGTAAAGTAAATAATAGGATTGATATAACTGCAAATACAGATGTAATAAAAAAGTAAAATCTTCTTTTGTTAACTATCTTATATCTCTTCTTCATAACAGCACCTCGCACATTAGTTCTGAACAACCGTTCTAAATACATTCTACACAAACATAGGTTCCTTGTCAACAGTTTTTTCCAAAAAAATCGAACCTTTGTTTGAAATATTTTTACTTATATGATATAATAAATAAAAAATCAGTATTATTATTAATTATATGAATGAGGGGTGTATTTTATGTACGAAGACTTAACTCAGAAACAAATTGAAATTTTATTATATATAAAATCAGAGGTTCAAAGGCAAGGTTACCCACCAGCTGTTAGGGATATTTGTAAAGGTGTTAATCTAAAGTCTACTTCAACAGTTCATAGTCATTTAGAAAAACTTGAAGCCAAAGGTTATATTAGAAAAGATCCTACGAAGCCAAGAGCTATCGAAATACTTGATAAAAATGATGATTTTTTATTGACTTCTAAAAAAACTGTCGATATACCTATTTTAGGAAAAGTAACTGCTGGCACTCCAATCTTAGCCGTAGAAAATATCGAAGATACTTATCCTGTACCATTAGAATTGGTAGAAGGTCATGATGTATTTATGCTTAAAATTCAAGGTGAAAGTATGATTGATGCAGGAATCCTAGATGGAGATCTAGTTTTAGTAAGAGAGCAGAAAGCTGCATTAAACGGCGACATTGTAGTAGCTTTACTAGAAGACGAAGCTACAGTTAAGAGATTTTTCAAAGAAAAGGATAAAATAAGATTACAGCCTGAAAATCAATTTATGGAACCCATATATACTAAAGATGTATCTATTCTAGGAAAGGTCATCGGATTATTTAGAAAGATTTAAAATATAAATACCTTAATTAAAAAAGAAGGAATATATTATTAATAATATATTCCTTCTTTTTTAATTAAATTATTAGCACAAATATCTCATTATTATCCCCTTAGCAAATAAAGCTTTACGGTTAATAATTGCTCTAATGTTATAGCATCCTACTTATATCAATTAAATTTTCTCTATATAAATTATTTAAAGATTTCATGGCGCCTAGCTTGCAGTGTTCATATGTTAGACCGCCTTGATAGTATGCAAAATAAGGCTCTCTTATTGGTCCATCAGCACTAAGTTCAATAGATGATCCTTCTATAAAACCACCAGCTGCCATAATAACTTTATCTTCATATCCAGGCATATCCCAAGCCTCAGGAATAACATATGAATCTACCACAGAAGCAGCTTGAATCCCTCTACAGAACTCAATGACCCTCTCAGGGGTATTTAGCTGTACCCCTTGAATTATGTCAGACCTTAAATCATTAACATCAGGAACCACATTAAATCCTAATTCCTTATATACAACCGCCACCAACAACGCGCCTTTAACTGCCTCTGATACTATATGAGGAGCCAAAAAAAGACCTTGCAATGTAGATCTTGTAGTACCGAATGTAAGTCCACACTCTTTTCCAAGTCCTGGGGCTGTTAGTCTATTAGCCACTTGTTCTACTAAACTAGATTTACCTACAATATATCCTCCTGATAAAGCAATTCCACCCCCTGGATTCTTTATCAAAGAGCCTGCCATAATATCAGCTCCTACCTCCGTTGGTTCTCTAAATTCAAGAAATTCTCCATAACAGTTATCAACCATAATAATCACATTTTTGTTATACTCTCTAATATTTTTAATTGCAATTTCAATTTCTTCAATTGTTAATGCTCTTCTATCACTATATCCAGTAGATCTTTGGATCATAAGTATTTTTGTATCTTGAGATATGTTTTTTATCACTTCTTCAATGTCTATAGTATTCCCTTTTAGAGGAATTTCTTTATATTTAACTCCATATTCCATTAAAGTACCAGACATATCACCTTTAACTCCTATTACCTTTTGAAGAGTATCATAAGGAGCCCCTGTTATGGCTATAAGCTCATCACCAGGCCTTAAAAGTCCAGAGAGTGTTAAGGTAAGAGCATGGGTCCCTGAAGCGATAGCAGGCCTAACTAGAGCATCCTCTGCACTAAACACATTGGCATATATTTGCTCTACTTTATCTCTTCCAATATCTCCATATCCATATCCAGTTGTCCAGTTAAAGTCTGTAGATGACAATCTGCATTCTTGCATTGCATTTATAACCTTATATTGATTATATTCCTTAATCTCATCAATTTTACTAAACTTATTTAAAATTAATTTTTCTTTTTCATTAATAAATTCAATAATTTCTTTATCTAAATCAAATTGTTTACATAATCTATTTATAGTTAACTCATTCATCTTATTTCACCTTTCTATTTTATAAAATACAAAAGCCCCTGATAAATTCAGAGACATTTGCAAAACTAAAAATATTTAAATTAAAGAGGCCTTATATGGGACCTTAATATATCTAATATATTAAGGAAGCCTTTTTTGAAATCCATATACGAAAAAATTCTAATTAAAAAACTTGTAAAAAAGAGAACTTTCCTATGGATTATAAAAAATTAGTTATCTAAGTCTATCTGCTTCATAGGTATTATTGTTGAAATAGCGTGTTTATATATTAATTGTTGTTTCTCTTCGCTTTCCAAAATTATAGTATAATTATCAAATCCTTTTACTTGACCTTTTATTTGATAACCATTGACTAAGAATATTGTTATTCCTATTCCATCTCTACGAGCTTTGTTTAAAAATACATCTTGTAAGTTTATATTTTGCTTCACCTATATCCCTCCCTTATTTATTAATTATAATCTTATCTTTAGAATAGTCAATTATATATTGGGTTAAATTATCAAGACTAAAAAATTCATCTACATTCACCCATTTAATTCTATTATCTCTTCTAAACCATGTCAATTGTCTTTTAGCATAATTCCTTGTACCCTGTTTAATCATTTCTATGGATTTATCCAAAGAAATACTATCTTCTAAGTACATGATAATTTCTTTATATCCAATGCCTTGCATAGATACAAGTTCCTTACTATAACCCATCGATAAAAGTTTTTTTACTTCCTCCATAAGCCCTTCTTCAATCATTATATCTACTCTAAGATTTATTCTATTATATAATTCCTTCCTATCCATATTTAACCCAATCATTACTAAATTATAATCTTCTACTGGCCTTCTAAAATTCTCATTATACTCAGACATTGGCTTACCTGTCATTTCAAATATTTCTATTGCCCTGATTATTCTTTTTCTATCATTAACGCTTATTTTCTCAGCGCTTTTCACATCTATTCTCTGTAGTTCTTGATGTAAATATTCATTTCCATATTTATCTCCTAGAGATTCAAGTTTATTCCTAATCTCATCATTTGGTGCTACTTGAGTGAAATTTAGATTATATACTAGTGAATTAATATATAATCCTGTTCCTCCTACGACAATAGGAATCTTATTTTTACTATTTATATCCCTAATCAACTTAATTGCACTATCTTTAAAGTTTGCTACGGTAAAATCTTCATTGGGCAATACTATATCTATTAAATGATGAGGAATATCATCCATTTCTTTTTTAGTAATTTTAGCTGATCCTATATCCATATATTTATATATTTGCATAGAATCAGCTGAGATGATTTCCCCATTCATTTTTTTTGCTAATTCAATAGATAAAGCAGTCTTTCCAATAGCTGTTGGTCCTATTAAAATAAACAAATTATCTTTATTCTTCATTCTATCATCCTTTTACATAATCCTTAAAAAGGCCTTTTCTATATCTGTCTTACTCATTTCTAAAACTGTTGGTCTACCATGAGGGCAGCTATGAGGATTATTACACTTTTTCAGCTGCTCAAATAAACTAAACATCTCAATTTCACTCATATGATCTCCACTTTTAACAGCCTTGGTACAGGCTATTTTCATGATCTTCTCCAATTTAGTATCATAATTGCTTTTAATATTATTAATATTATCAAGTAAATCATAAAATAATTCTCTAATATTTGGCACTCCAAAGATTAAAGGAACAGATCGTATAACTACACTATTGTTTCCAAACTCTTCAATATCAAATCCCAGCTTTCTAAAAATCGATACATTTTCTAGAAAATCATTCATTTCTGAATTTGTTAATTCTGCAATCTCTGGAACTAAAAGTTGTTGTGCAATTATATTTTCATTGCTATATTCTCCTAAATATTTTTCATACATAACCCTTTCATGAGCTGCATGCTGATCAATAAAATATAATTTTTCATCAACTTTATCCTCAGCAAGTATATAGGTGTTAAAGATTACTCCTATTGGTTCTATGTCTGAAAGAATATTTTTAATATCAGCAGGACTGTCATCAACAATATTTTCCTTAGAGGGGATTGCCTCCCTGCCAATATCTTCTCTAATTAACAATTCATTTTCTAATCTCATACTAGATTCATGAGGTTCATTTAGCTTTTTTTCTTCAAATATTGTTTTATGAGTAAAGTCCTTAACTATAATATCATCTTGTATATTAGCATTAGTATTCATAAACAATAGTGGAGGTTTTTCTTCCTTAATTTTTTCCTTAGTCTCCTTAAAACCTACTTTGGGTACAGATAATGAAGGATATAATGTGTCCTTTACTGCTTTATCTATTACTGAAAATATCTCGGATTGATTAACAAATTTAATCTCTTGTTTAGTGGGATGTATATTTACGTCTATAGTACTAGGGTCCAGTTCTATAAAAAGAATAAAACAAGGAAATCTATTTAGTGGAATGAGAGATTTATAGTGATTTTCTATAGTATTCGATATATTAATATTATTTATATATCTTCCATTAATATAAATATACTGATGATTTCTATTACTTCTATATAGATTATTATTAGATATATATCCATGAAGATGAATCCCATATTCTTCAAAATCAATTTGGGTTAAATTACTAGAAAACTCCTTCCCTAATATGCTATATATATGTGTTTTCATATCATTATTTTTCGAAGTCTTTAAAACTACTTTATCATCTCGTATAAATTTAAATGAAGTATTTAAATTTCCAAGAGCTACCTTATATACTATATCAGAGATTTGATTAGATTCAACCAAATCTGATTTTAAAAATTCTTTTCTAACGGGCAGGTTATAAAATAAATCTTTTACGATAAGTGTAGTACCTTTGGGACATCCTATAACTTCTTTAGATTTAATTTCCCCTTCTTCAACTATAGCATGAATACCTCCTATTGCATTACTAGTTTTAGTCATAACTTCCACCTTTGAAACATGAGATATACTTGCTAAAGCTTCCCCTCTAAATCCTAGAGATCTTATTCTATATAAATCTTCGATAGTAGATAGCTTTGATGTTGAATGTCTTTTAAAAGCTAAGTTCAAATCCTCATCCTCAATACCATCTCCATCATCTGTAACTCGAATATAAGATTTTCCACCATTCTTAATTTCAATTGTTATATTTTCTGAATTAGCATCTAGAGAATTCTCTATTAATTCTTTAACTATAGATAATGGCCTTTCAATAACTTCTCCTGCAGCGATCTTCTGTATAGTTATATTATCTAATAGTCTAATCTTACCCATTATTATCTCCCCTTAGTTTTTTTGCATCCTCTTTTAAATTGTAAAGGATGTTTAAGGCATCCCTAGGCGTGATACTATCTATATCTAAGTTTAAAACCTTATCAAGATAATAATCTTTCTTATAATCTATTAAATTTAATTGTTTAGGTTCTTCTTTAGGTACATTATTAATATTAATTTGATGATTACCTTCAATCAATGACAATATCTCATTAGCTCTATCAATAACATCTCTATTTATCCCAGCTAATTTAGCAACTTCTATTCCATAAGATCTATTAGTACTACCTTCAACTATTTTTCTTAAAAATACAATTTGATCTCCTTTTTCTTCTGCAGCTATTGTTAAATTCTTTATACCTTTATTTTTTGCTTGAAGCTGAGTTAATTCATGATAATGAGTTGCAAATAGGGTTTTTGCTTTTATAACATTGGTAATATGCTCTACTATAGCCCATGCTATACTTAAACCGTCATAGGTACTTGTACCTCTTCCTACTTCATCTAAAATAATTAAACTATTCTTAGTAGCAGATCTTATTATATTAGACACCTCATTCATTTCAACCATAAATGTACTCTCACCTTGAGAAAGGTTATCTGCTGCCCCAATTCTAGTAAATATTCTATCTACTATGGATATATCTGCACTACTTGCTGGTACAAATGCACCTATATGAGCTAAAAGAGTAATAATAGCAACTTGTCTCATATAAGTAGATTTACCAGCCATATTTGGACCAGTAATTATCTGCACCATATTATTTTTTGTATCTAAGTAGGTATCATTAGGTATAAATAAATTACTTTCAATATTGTTTTCTACTACGGGATGTCTTCCATCTATAATATGAATTATTCCCTTTTTATTGAAATTAGGTTTAACAAAATTCAATTTATATGCCACTTGAGCAAAAGCATTTAATACGTCAACTTGAGAAATTATCCTACTTGCATTTTGGATTCGTTCAATATTTTTCTTGACTTCATTTCTAATATCACTAAAAATTTGGTATTCTAAATCTAAAGATTTAACTTCAGCACCTAATATCTTATCTTCCATATTTTTTAATTCTTCAGTATAATATCGTTCAGAATTAGTTAAGGTCTGTTTTCTAATAAAATAATCAGGAACCGAAGGAATATTAGATTTAGTAACCTCAAAATAGTATCCGTAGATTTTATTAAATCCTATTTTTAAATTTTTAATACCAGTCTTTTCTCTTTCCTTAGATTCTAAAGTTGCAAGCCATTCCTTTCCGCTTAAGCAAGCTTCTCTAATTTCATCTAATTCAGAATCATAACCTTCCTTTATTAGTCCACCATCTTTTAGAGATATAGGAGGATTTTCATTAATTCCCTTCTCTAATAATAAGTAAATATCCTCTAATGTATCAAGACTAATCCCCATATTGCCTAATTCTATGTTATCACAGTTTTTTAATATTCCCCTAAAATCTGGTAAAACAGAAATTGAAGATTTTAAAGATATTAAATCTCTTGCATTACAATTTCCATTAGATATTTTACTAGCCAGTCTTTCAATATCGTATATTTGACTTAAAATTGATTTAATATCATCCATAATTACAATATTATTAAAAAAGTATTCTACAATACTATTACGCCTTTCTATCTCGGCTATATTTACTAAAGGCTGCTCTAACCATTTCTTCAAAAGTCTTCCACCCATAGATGTAGATGTTTTATCTAATAATCCAATTAAAGCACCCTTCCTATCCTTTTTTATGATTGTTTCATGAATTTCAAGATTTGCTCTAGTGCTTATGTCTAGTATCATATAGTTATTTGGCTTATAATAAGATATGCTGTTAATATGCTCCAGAGAAGACTTTTGAGTTTTATATAGATAATCTATTAATTTACCTGTAGCGATAATAGAATATAATCTATTATTTAATTCTATTTGCTCTAAGGTTTCAACATCAAAATGAATCAAAACTATAGACTTCCAATCTTTATTTGCTATCTCATCTTCTTTATAAATATTAATATATGGATTAATAGTATTTTTCAAAATCTTTAAAATCTTAGTATTTCTGCTAAATACATCATTACATATAATTTCAGATGGGAGTATTTTACCCAGTTCATCTATAAGAAAAGAGTTAATTTCATCTCCTTCTCCTATAAGCTCAGTAGTATACATTTCCCCAGTTGAGTTATCAACATAGGAAATTCCTAGTCCTAGATTATCCAAATAGATAGATACTAAATAATTATTAGATTTTTCATCTAGGATGGCTTGATCTGTTATGGTACCAGGAGTAACAACCTTAACTACATCTCTTTGCACAATCCCCTTGGCTAATGCTGGATCTTCTATCTGTTCACATATAGCTACTTTATATCCTTTTTCAACTAATCTAGATACATATGAATCCGATACATGATGAGGTACTCCACACATAGGAGCCTTTTCACTCATGCCACAGTCCCTTTGAGTTAAGGTTATTTCTAATTCTCTTGAAGCAGTCAAAGCATCATCAAAGAACATTTCATAAAAATCGCCTAATCTAAAGAAGAGTATACAATCTTCATATTGTTTTTTTATACTCATATATTGTTGCATCATTGGTGTTAAATTTTCCAAAAATTTTCCTCCTTTTTAAAGAGAACTATATTAAACTAAACTGCCTTCAAGTGTAAAAGTTTTAACATTTTCAATTTTTACACTTACTATAGAACCTATGAGGTCCTCATTTCCTTTAAAATGCACAAGCTTATTGTTCCTTGATCTCCCTGTTAAGACTTCAGTATTATTTTTACTTACTTCTTCTACTAGCACTTCTAATGTTTTGCCAACTAGTTTTTGATTTAACTCTAAAGCAATTTCGTTCAATGTATCTGTTAATCTTTGAAACCTACTATGTTTCACTTTGTCATCTATTTGATTTTCCATCTTTGCAGCTTTGGTACCTTCTCTAATGGAGTATAGGAAAGTAAAAGCTGAGTCAAATCTTACTTCTTTTACTAATTCTAATGTATCATTAAAATCTTCTTCAGTTTCTCCTGGGAATCCAATAATAATATCTGTTGTAATCGAGATATTTGGAACTAATTTTTTTAGATTGTTGATAATCTTTAAATAGTCTTCTTTAGTGTAATTCCTATTCATTTCTTTTAAAACCTTATTGCTGCCCGATTGAACAGGAAGATGTAAATGTCCGCATAGTCTGTCTAAAGTAGCATAACAATTAATCAATTCATCCGATAAATCTTTAGGATGAGATGTCATAAATCTAATTCTTTCAATACCATCTATTTTATTGATATCCTTTAAGAGATCAGTAAAACTATAGTCAGTTTTTAAAGTTTTGCCATATGAATTCACATTCTGTCCTAATAAAGTAACCTCTTTACATCCATTTTTAGCTAATTCTTCTATCTCCTTAATTATATTTTCTGGATCTCTACTGTTCTCTCTTCCTCTAGTATAAGGTACTATACAATATGTGCAGAAATTGTTACAGCCGTACATAATATTGACAAAGGCCTTATAGGAATATTTTCGATTGGAGTTGATATTTTCGATTATTTCTCTACCGTCTTCAAATATATCAACAATAGTTTCGCCTGTTTGTAAATGATTATTAATCAGTTGTGGTAGTTTATGGATATTATGGGTTCCAAATATTATGTCTACATGTCTATGCTTGGATAATATAACATTCCTAGCCTCTTCTCTTTGCATCATACATCCACAAACTGCAATCATCAAATCAGCTTTCTGCCTTTTTAATTGCTTTAAAGAACCTAAATTTCCGTACACTTTAACTTCTGCATTTTCTCTAACTAAGCAAGTATTATATATTATAAAATCGGCCTCTTCGATATTCTGAGTTTCAATATAGTTCATATTTTCTAATATCCATGAAATTTTTTCCGAATCATGCTCATTCATTTGACAACCGTATGTTTTAATAAAGTAGGTTTTTTGTCCTTTGTTTTCCTTCATTTTTACACCTCATTAATTTTTTTATAATAAGTATATTATATCATAATTATAATCATTATTAAAACCATAAAACAAATAGAGTAGACTAGGTTATCTTTTGTGAATAATGCTGTAGCCACTGTTCCTATTAAAGCTCCTGCCATAATAACTAATCTTATGATTCTCCATGAGTTTTAAAACTCCTTCTTTTCTTTTATCGAAAAGCAATAATATATAAATTCGTAAAAATACTTTAAATTGCAAAAGAAATAGGACCGTTAAGGTCCTAAAACTATCGAAAAAAGGTATTATTTCTATAGATACTTCCTCGCCACGACCAAAGGATCTATTCCCTACAGTACCAACTGAGATTCTACTATTATTACCTACAAAATAATATTCTTTTCTATTACCCTGCTTAGGCTTATTACTACCATCATTGAGTTCTAATTTCTTTTCCTCAGGTAGATTCTCATACATTAATGGTATAACTTTTTTATCTTTGGTTTTAATATATAAGTGTTTCTCTATATTCTCTTTAGAAGATAATTTGATTTCATTATTTTTTGTATTGCTTAATTTCTAATTTACTTCTTCTAAAATATTAAATAACATATTACATCACTTATCTACCTCGTATCCTTCTTTGTTCTTCTGCTAACCATTTTATTCTAAGATTATTTGATATTTCTTTTAATGCTTTTTCGGTTATTGCTGAATCATACTTTTCAAATTCAGAAATAAATATAGATATAAACCCTTGGACTAATTGAAAATCATATATCTTCTCTTTTAATTCTGATAGAAACTTATTATTTTCTCTTACTTCTCTTGTAAGCATAGTATAATCTTTGATATTTCTTGATATACTTTTTTCTATGTTGTAAGCAAAATCTTCAGCAGTTACTTTTGCTCCCATGTTTTACATTAGCCTTACGTTGGAATTATTAATCCAAATTCTTTTAACATCTCAATCATAAAATATCCTCCTCTATACATATATTCGACTTTAATCAAATTCTCTTTCAATTTCAAGTACTTCTCCTGTATTAGCATTTATTTTTACTTCATATACTTCACCAGCAGAAGCTCTTATGGTAATTTCATAAATCAATATACCATTCTCAGTATCTAGTTCAACTTTTAATACTTCTCCTGGAATATATCTTAAGGCAATTTGGATAGCTTCTGTCCCGTTAATTTGATTAATTCTCCCATAATTGTCCCATGAATTACAGTAATTATCTAACATTATATGTCTCTCCTCTTTTAACTTTTATATAATTACTATATTCAATTACTTAAAAATTTGTGTTTTATAATATAAATAAGGTTTATTCCATAATAATTTTAACTGCTATGATTTTATTTGCTTCATCTTTCCTTTATCCCTCTTATAATTTCTCTCCCGCATGCATTCTTTAATGCCATCATAAGCTCCTGTCACTACTATATTTTTATGGCCACGATAAGGGCATGTAATATAATTACCTTGCTTTTCATTAAATCTTACTTCTTCAGATAATAATATAGAGGAATTTATCTCAGGTGGGATTTTAAATCCTCGCTCTATTCAGTTTTTTATGAGACACTTCTCATAGTATATATTTAATATCTCCTTTCCTTTTTTATCGCATCGTACTTCATTTATGATGCTATATAAAAAATACCGCCTATCCATTTCTGAATAATACGGTATCTTTACTAAATATTTAATTTTAATAATTATGACGTTTAATATAAAAAATGTGACATGAAAATTAATAAAGTATAATAATATTAATCTAATCAAATATAAATATTTCTTCAATAGGAGTATTTACTGCTTTCGAAATATCTATAGCAAGTTTTAATGAAGGATTATATTTCCCAGCTTCAAGTCTCATTATTGTCTCTCTTCTTACGCCAACAATATCTGCAAGTTGTTCTTGTGTTAGTTCTTTTAATTGTCTATATCTTTTTAGTTTGCAAATGAATTTAACCATATTATTTTTCCTCTAATATATATAATTTTATACCATATACATTTAACAAAATTGCAGATAACAAGAAAATTAATACCCTAATCAATTCAATATCCCTTACAAGGATGGTAGAACTCCATATAATAGCCACTGCAAGAATAGCTAATGGAGCAATAAAAGCCAATGCTGTTTTCCTATTTTCAATATATCGTTCATCCTCTTTACTTCCACTAATTTTTCCAGTAAAAAAGTTTGCAAAGAAACCAAAAAATCCAATATACGCTAAATCTGATAAATTTCCTGTATAAAAATATAGCAAACTCTTAAATCCCATTAAACCGAAAAACCCAAAATAAAACTGTTTTTTTATCATAATGAAAACCCCCTTTATGATATATATATGTATCATAATGATATATATGCATCACATTGGGTTTCCTTTGTTAATATTATAAAGTGATATATTTCTCACTACTATATTAATAAAAAGATACTAACTAGTTGTTTTATCAATCATTTTCATTACGCTTAATTCTACAACTGTGTCAACTATCTAGTCATTCTTCTCTTTTTCTATTAATCAAATGATACCTTTAAAAGTTCATCTGAATCTGTTATATCAATTGGATGATTTTGATTTGTTAAAGCTGCATCAATGTGCATTTTTAACGATAGGGGTAATACAACATCCTTAGTTTGTTTGAGCTCATTTATAGACCACCATTTATATTTATTAATGACTTCAATTTCATTTTTAGTTAAGTTGTCAATATTTATTTCAACATCGTCAGTCTCAACAACATAATATCTTTCATAATATAAGTTCTGCTCAATGCTCCTCAATTCTGCGTGTATTATTCTGCTAAAAACGCAATTTTTTACATTAACATTTGTTATACCCGTCTCTTCATAAATCTCCCTTTTTACTGCTTCTTCGAAAGTTTCATGTTTTTTGACACCACCTCCCGGGAGCACCCAAAAACCATCAGTAAACTCCTTAGTTGATTTTGAATGGTTATCCAAATATTTAATAAGCAAAACGCTACCCGTATTTCTATTAATAAGTATTCCTCTTGCCGTAAGTCTCAACATTACCCCTCCTCTCCAAAAACAAAAGCGTTCTTATAAACTAATTCACAAATACATACTACTGTTCATTTTACGGCAAAAAATCATTATAAATTACAATATACTTGTGGAAATATCTAGCTGCTTTCAATACCGGGCTTTAAGATTCTTCATCGCAAAGCTCCTCTGGATGACAAAGTCAGATTCCTGAACAAGCTCGGAATGACAACCCTTACGACATCTTTTTCTACTATTATTAGTTACTCATATGGATATTATATGCTAAATATTTTTATTTTCAATACCGTATTATTCAGTTTTCAAGGTTCAGTCTTCATATCTTTATTTCCAATAGTTATTTAAAAGATAAGACAAAAATACCGCATAATTCTTTTCTCAATAATACGGTATTTTTACTAAATATTTGATTTTAATAATTATGACGTTTAATATAAATAAAGGCAACATGGCAACTTCCTAATCTCCTTTTATATCAAATCCTATCTATCTTCCATCAATATCTTCAACCACTAACTCCAATTATGTCTTCTTGAAAAAAGATATAATGCTGCAATACTAACAACAGAACTATCTCTTGAGGATAAATAGATATAATACCATAAATTTAAAAACTCCTTCTTTTTATCCAAGACAATAAAATATGAATTTATAAAGATATTTTTTGTTATAAAAGAAATAGGACCCTAAGATATTATTCTATCATTATGCCTTTCTCCAACTCAATTGACAAAACAGCCATAACTCTTTCTATTACATAAGCTATATAATCCTTTTCATCTTCTATAAATTTCATAATATCTAAAGGACACAATAAGTCTCTAGCTATAAATAATAGGCTTTCTACCATTTATTCTATATCTATAAAACTAATGCTAGTTCTTATTACTGCCATTTTATCGCCTACTTTCTGATATAGAAATAGCATCCTAAATTAAGAATGCTATGCCAATATTATCTTATAGTATATTTATAATTCTGGTTATATATGGTAACAATGGCAATTACAGATTCATCTCCACTTTCCACTTCTCCTGGAACCTCAGCCAAGAAATGTAATATTCCTCTCTTAAGAGGCTCTATTGATGTTATGTTTGTATAAGTAAAGTCACTTCCATTATCTTCTTCTATAGTCGAAAATGTAGAATACTCATATTTATCATTATAGACAATCTTAACAGTAGCAAATTCATCTGCTATCTTTCCAGTTGTTAAAAGACTTTTAATATCTATGACAACATCAAGATAAGTGGTTTTAGGTTCCTTAGCCTCATAGTAGCTATAAAAGCTATCAGGCCTTGGAGGCATAATTTTTTTAGAAAAAGTAGTGCTAGTAATGACGAATTCACAGTAATCATCAATTACAACATTTTGTCCCGTTTCAATAAAAATGGAATCTTCATTCTCTTCTTTATCTCTTTCACTCATTCTTTCTGACTCGGCCTGCTCTCTCCCTTGAACTCCAAGTGCTTCCAACTCTTTCTCAAGGTCTTTGATCTTTAACTCCTGCTCTTTGATTGTATTTTTTAGCAAACTTACATCTTCATTACTGACATTAGTGCATCCAGTTAGTAATAACATAATAATTAAAAAAACTATTAATACTCTTTTCATGATATACACCTCCATATAATATACACCCCATTCATATTACCAGATAACGGAAAACATTTCCAGTTACTTCTTTAACTTGGTTGCTTTCCTTTTTTCATTCTCTACATGATTTTATTATATTTAAACTTACACCTTATTTCTTTGCTATACTTCGGTTTTTTTCCATAAAAAAACACCTCCGAGCAGATAGTCTATTTTAAGTTAATTAGACTGTCTACTTTGGAAGTATCATATTTCAATAGTCATAATGTTACCTCTTTTAATAATATCCTCTAACCATATTATAACATAATTGGAAGTCATTATCTTAGTTATAGATTATGAATTCATTTAAATTAAAAGATTACCATTTATGAGTATATTTGTTTAGACTATAAAAAAACCCCACTAGGCAACTGGTAAAATTTAATGTAAACCCTTATTTAATTTTGACACGTAATACGATATCTAAAAGTTTTTTATACATTTAACTATATTTACATATTTTATTACTATAATTTTATAATAATCTACCTCTATGCCTGTAATTTTTTCATAGTTATAATATTACTAATAATAGTTGTTGTTCCAGCAATTAAAGTACCTAACGGCCATATTTGTTTTTTCATTAATAGTCCAATAATTCCACCTACTATAAGTATAGTTCCAAAACCTAATCCCACTAAACAACCCTTATATTGAATTTTAGAGGATATCTTAGGTATTTCTCCTGTTCTTTCCATTGCTTTTTCTGTTTTAGTTAGTGCTTTTTTTGTTATTTGCAAAAGCTTTTCATTAATATTATTCATTTTTATCCTCCATGATATATGAATGTCTTTTTAAGATTTGTTTAATGAGTTTATCACTTACAATATCAACTCCAAGTTGTTTCATTAACATTTGTAAGAACTTTAATCTACTTAATGTTTCAGAAATATTACGATTAAATAAAACTGGATTTATCCAAATATTAACAAGTAACATGAATATCTCAGCACATTCATTTGGAAACTCTGTATTAATAGAACCATCCTCTATTCCTTCTTGTATTATTTCACTTAAAATGGGCGCATCACTATTAATGCCTGTTTTGATGCCCAAAACTACAAATTGTGGATTTTTTATTTGGCTCATTAGTACATTATCTAAAGAATGCGCCTCTTCATCAGACATAGTAGCTTCTAGTATACGCACAAGTTTTTCTCTACCATTATTCGCTTTTGTATCCTTTATTAATTTTTTTAACATCTGGCCACAACCTATGTGCTTTTAATTGTTCAAAAGCAATTTCTTTAACTAATTTCAATGTTTCTCTTCCAAACCTTTACCTTTATTCGATATTACAATTCTCTTAAATTTAATATTTTGGCTTGGAGCGGTTTTCTCTTCAACTATTACAGATTCTCTTTCAGAATCTACTATAAAATCCAAATCAAATTCTTGAATATCCCTTAGAATCACTAAATCAAATTCTTCCATATTTCTCATAATTATCCCACTTAGAGTTAGTTCATACTACTTGTTAATTTATATTACTTATTAATTTGCCAATACGACTATAAAAAACCATGGCATGTTTGCTTGAGTAATTTTAATTTACATAGGTAACATTTTTCCAGCTGATTTTTCTTTCTTTTATAAAATCTTCTCCTAGAAATATATTCTATAAATATTTGTTGAATCCTTCTCCATATAAATAAATATAATGAGTCGATAAAAATATGTAATTATATTTTTATGTTTGTCTCACATAATTTAATTAAATTAATATAATGGTATTAAGCGTTAGACATGCTTTGCTAACAGCTTATCCTTTTCACTCCAATAGAAATCGAGTAGGAGGTAAATAATTATTTTATTTACCGTCCTCTCACACCACCAAGCATACCGTTCGGTACTCGGCGGTTCATTAAGACAGTCTAAATTTATCATACTGTGAAGATACACT